>NZ_VRUW01000023.1:0-62859 GCF_008039475.1 Methylobacterium sp. WL12
GGGTCTCAGGGGGGAGCCGTTGCACGGCCGCTACGACCGACCGTGGGACACGCTGATGACGGGCACGATCCTCGGTCGTCTGGGCACAGAGGTAGGGGCCAACGAGTCCGGGGGTCATGCACCGGTGACCTCGACGATCATCGCCTCGTGCCGTGCCCGTCCGTACTCGTCCACGACCTTGACGTCCGCGCGGTGCGTCCCCGTCCCGAGATCCGAAGGCAGCCGGGCGACCCAGACGTGCGATGAGGGGATCGCCGACACCCACGGCTTCTTCGTGTCCGCATTGCGCGCGAAGACCTGCGTCACGAACGGATCGGGCTGACGCACCTTCCCCATTGGGATGGCCGCGCGTCCGCCGCCGAGCCGCAGGGTGACCCGCGTCCGGGGTCCGCCATCGAACACGTTGACCACGAGGTCGGTCGATCCGACGGCCTCGACCGGGATCGGGGAGCCGAGCAGGCGCTCGACCGTATAGGCTCGGGCGAGCTCCGGAGTGCGGGCGTTGTACTGGCTGTCGAGGGTGATCCGCATCGCCCGGTCCGGTTCGGAGGCGGCGACGAAACGCGTGGTGTAGCGGGCGGCATCGATGGAAAGGACGTGGTAGCCGTTGGGCGTGCCATCCCGGCTATCGGCGCAGGCGATGCCCCGACGGTCGTAGGGGCCGCTCCACCACGATCCCGACACGGCCGTCAGGACGTGGTGGTGATGCGTGCCGTCGCCACCGAGGTAATGGTGCTCTGTCGTGTGGGTGTGGCCGGCCACGCTGAGGCTCGGCCGTCCGGCCAGCAGGGCGAGGAGGGCGTCGCGGTCGACGGTGGTGTTGGCCGGGTCCGCCGGGGCCCAATCCGTGATGAGCGGGATGTGCATGCCGACGACGACGAGGCGGTCCTTCGGCCAGTCGCGCAGGATGTTCTCGACGAAGGTAAGCTGACGGTCGCCGAAGCGGCCCTCGTAACGGCCGCCGCGGGCACCGGGGGCAGCCGTGCCGATACCGAGGTAACGCACGTTGTCGAGCATCAGGAACAGTGCCTGGCCGTGCTCGAAGGCATAGTACGGCGCACCGTAGACCCGCTTGAACGTCTCGCGGCTGAGATCCGCGTCGGGCGCCTCGAAGTTCAGGTCGTGGTTGCCGCCGACGTGCCACCACGGGATACCGACCCGGCCGATCATGCGATTGTAGCGCGGGTAGAGCGAGAGATCGTCCGAGACGATGTCGCCCATCGTCATGCCGAAGGCAGCGGACGTGCCGAGGACGCTGGTCAGGGTGGTATCGCGCACGAAGGCGAGTTCGGCCTCGGTCGCCGGTTGCGGGTCCGTAAACAACAGAACGTCGAACGCTGAGGGCTCGTCGACACGCCGTAACGGGAAGTCGAGCGACTCCGGGAGCGCTCCCGTCGGAGCGAGGCCAGGGTAGCGAAAGCCGAGTTCGGTAGGAGTGCCATCGGGCCGATGGATGTAGGAGACGCGCGGCAGGTTGTTCGCGTCGAGCGGAACGCGGTAGCCGGATGGCTTGACGACGAACACGGCATCGCCGTCCGTGACGGCGAGGCGGTAGCGCCCGCTTTCGTCCGTGCGCACGACGTCCCGTCCGTTCGAGACGGCGACGCCCGGCAGGCCCGGATCGCCGATCTGCCTGCGTCCCGCCTCGGAGCGGTCCTCGAAAACGACGCCGGTGGCGGTCACGGAGCCTTCCGGCCGGTCGGGCGCCGTGCCCCGTGCGAACGCCGGTGCGGCGAGCGTCGCGGCCATCGCCCCGAGACCTGACACGGCCGCACGTCGGGTCATGGGGGACGCCATGTCGTCGATACCATCGTTCATGCCGGGCTCCATCCTTGCGGTGGCATGGATAAGGCTGCTGACGACCGTGTGACAGGATGCGGCCGACATCCGTCGGCAGCGGGACCTGGGGTACGATGGCGCACGGGCGGGTTTAGGGATAGGTCCGGCCGCGCCGAAGGTCCGGGGCATCGGCTTCCCGGGGTAGGCCGGCGGGGTGAGATGCGTTTCGAGATCGAGCGGAAGTTCCTGGTCGCCCATGAGGGCTGGCGCGCAAACGTCGTCGGCCAGCGACTTTTGAGGGACGGCCTTGTCGGGCACTTTGGCGGTGGGAAGGTCCGGGTGCGGATCGCCGAGGGACGCGGCTGGCTGACGGTCAAGGGCGAGCGCAAGGGTCTCGCTCGGGCGGAATTCGAATACGAGATCCCGGGGGCCGATGCCGAAGCCATGCTGACCGAGGTCTGCGAGCCGTGCCTTATCGAGAAGACGCGCCACTGCGTCCCCCATGCCGGAGTGAACTGGGAGGTGGACGTCTATGGCGGCGCCCTCTCGGGCATGGTTCTGGCGGAGATCGAGTTGCGGGACGAGGGGCAGGCGGTGGAACGACCCGACTGGCTCGGGACCGAGGTAACCCACGATCCTCGCTTCCGTCAGTCCACGATGCTGCGCCTGTCCCGGGAGGCGGGACGCAACATCACCCTCGCTGACGTCCTTGCGGCACGGTTCTGACGGGTCCCGGAGGCGGCACGGTCCGCGCTGCTCCACATATCCATTTAAGGATTGCCGCCACCTCCCATTCGCCCGGGTCGGGATATTCAATGGCCGTGGCGTTCGCCGGCCGCGGGAGATGTGCCCAGGCCACGAAGTCGAGCGGAGATGCGGAGCGGGTATCAGGCGCGACGTTTACGGTCCGCTTGCCTCGACGGTACCGGGAACGGCACCGGTGCCGCGGCCAGGATCGGCTTCCAGGTCGCACCCCATTCCTCCATCGGGGCGGGATTGGAGCGGTGAGCCAGGTCGAGGAACGCCAAGCCGGCTTCCATCGTCGCACGCTTGACCAGGGGGTTCAGCGGCCCGCCGTTCCTGAGGGAGCGGTCGGTGAAGACGCTGTGCGAACCACCTTGGAACACGACGAGCGCCTTCTGCGGTGTCGGAATCGCACTGTAGACGTCGATGCGGTCCTGGACCGGCGAGAAGCGGCCGGGAATGCGGATCGTGTCCTCCGTCGTGGTCACGTGGAGTGTGGGGACGTCGACCATCGCCAGAACCGCCGCGAGGTCGGTCTCGCCGTAGAAGGGCGGCGCCGAGATGACGATGCTCGCCGTGAAGCGCGGGTCCCGGTATCCGATGGGCTTCCCGTCGCGGATCACCTGGGCGCCGGTGAGGATCAGGGTGGTGTTCGCCCCGTAGGAGTGACCGGCCGCGACGATGCGTTTCCGGTCGATGGCGGCATGGAAGGGGTTTTCGCGTTCGAGCAGGCGGTCGAGGCCGAAGCTCACGTCCCGCGTCCGCTCGATGGCCTCGCGTTCGTCCGCTGCCCCGTCGAGGCGGTCGAGGAGCAGAAGCGGGTTGCCCTCCCACAGCGTCTGGTCGCTGCCGACGTGCTGGATGTGCAGGCTGGCTGTTCCGCGTTCCGACCATCCCTCGCCGAGGTAGCTGTAGCCCTTCCGCGAGCCGCCGAGCCCGTGGGAGAAGACGATCAGCGGGACCGGTCCCTTCCGGTCCGAGGCGGCCGGCCAGTAGAGCCGCGCCGGCACCGCGCGGTCACGAGACGGGTCGACCCACTCGAAGTCGATGAACCGTGCCTCGGCGGACGCCGGCAGGGACTTAAGCCAGCCCGCTGCACCCGCGGCCATGACCATCGCGCCGAAGCGGCGACGGTCGGGTCCGTTCGTGGCCTTTCCTCGCGTCGCTACCAGGTTGGATGGGGCATCGACGATGATGGTCATGGCGTCTCACGGGCCGGGGAGGACGGCATAAGGCTGGATCCTTATGGCCCTGGTTGGGCGACCATCGAATGATAAGGATCCCACCTGGCACCGCAGGTCCGGATGGGCCACCTCCACCTGCGCCGGATGTGGCAACCCCATATTGCGCCCCCGCCGGGTTCCCCGCTCGCGCTTCGGACGATAGAACGCGAGGATGACCGTACCCAAAGAGATCGAACTGAAACTCACCGTCGACGGGCCTGACCTGATGGCTTTGAGGAAGCATCCACGCCTGAAAGGCTCCTCCCGCACCAAGGACAGTCTAGTCTCCGTCTATTACGATACGTCCGACGGACAATTGCGGAAGGCCGGGTACGTTCTGCGGGTACGAGATACGAAAGACGGGTACGTGCAGACCGCAAAGGCATCGGGCGACGGCCTGCTCGAACGCCCAGAATGGGAGCGCTCGGTAGAAGGTCCCGAGCCCGACTTGCGTGCCCTGAAGGAGACGCCCTTAGCCCAGGTCCTCGGTAGGATGTCGAAGCTGTCGCCGTTGTTCACCGTCGCCGTCGAGCGCCGTTCGTACCAGGTCGAGCAGGGCTCCTCCCGGATCGAGGTCGCACTGGACGAGGGCCGGATCACCCGCCCCGGCGGCAAGCGCGCCTCGGACGTCGTGTCCGTCGGCGAGGTCGAGCTCGAACTGAAGGAAGGCTCGGTCGCCGACCTGTTCGCCCTCGCGCACGAGATCGGCGCGGACGCCCCGTTCCGTCTGGGCGTCCGGACCAAGCCGGAGCGTGGCTTCGCGCTGATCGACGGTGAGCCGGACCGCGTCCGCAAGGCCGAGCCCGTACCGCTGTCGGAGGACATGAACGCGGCCGACGCCTTCCGTGCCGTCGCCCATGCCTGCCTACGTCACATGCGGATCAACGAGGATATTATCCTCGACCATCGCGACCCCGCCGCCCTGCATCAAACGCGCGTCGCGATCCGTAGGCTTCGGTCGGCCTTCTCGCTGTTCGGCGACCTCGTCTCGGACGAGCGGACCGAGGCCATGCGCTCGAACCTCAAGCGCCTGTCGGCGCCGCTCGGACGGGCGCGCAACCTCGACGTCTTCCTGACGCGGACCCTGCCCGCCGAGCGGGAACGCCACCCGGACGAGGGCGGCCTGCTCAACTTGGAAAGCCACCTCGAAGCGCAGCGAACCGAAGCCTACGAGACCGTCCGGACCGCGCTGGGCTCGGACGAGTGGCGGCGGTTCGTCCTCGACTTGGTCGCCTGGATCAATACCGGTCCCTGGCTTACGAACGGCGGCGAGAAGGAAGCCCGTCGCCGGGATCAGCCGGCAAGCGCATTCGCGTTCAAGGTGTTGGAAAAGCGCAGGCGCCAAGTGAAGAAGCGCGGGCGCGACCTTGCGAGCCTGAGCACCGAGGAGCGGCACGAGGTCCGCATCGCGGCGAAAAAGCTTCGCTACGGCGCCGAGTTCTTCGCCGGGCTCTACACCGGCAAAAAGGCCGCCAAGCGCCACAAGGCGTTCCTGTCGGCGCTCGAAGACCTGCAGGACGGCCTGGGCGACCTCAACGACATTGCCACCGGCCACGAGATCCTCGGTGAGCTTTCCGGGACCGAGGCCGGAGCCGGATCGGCGCTGTTCGCGGCGGGCATGACCACCGTCGACATCGAGGCACGGACGCGCAAGCTCGTGGCCTCGGCCACGGAGGCTCACGAGACGCTGGTCGACGTGCGCCCGTTCTGGCGCTGAGGAAAAGTGGTTCGGGGGCAGCCCTCAGGTTAGGAGATGCTGCCCGACTAGCTCGATGACTGCCACGGCTACGAGGAAGCCGGTGAGATAGAGTGGCATCCGGCTCCGGCGGTCGTCCATCCGCGCAAGGATCCGGTTCATCCCCTCGTCATCGTGGTAATCGCGGAACATCAGCGTGGCGCCAGCGACGAGGTGGTGCCGTGGTTCGGTGGCATCGGGATGGGATCGGCCAGGGGGCAATCGGCATCGGCGATCTCTCGCCGCAGGTCTTCGCGTTGCGCCTCGACCAGATCCCCAAGGATGTCATCGTCGTAGCCATCGATTACGGCGACTAGGCGGAGACCTGAACCGTCCCGCTCGAACTCGACCAGGACCTCATGCTGGGCATAGGGGTCGTGGGGGTCGATGCAGAGGTGCTTCGGCATGGTCTAGGCTGACTCGCGCCGACGGGGCGGCGATGCGGGCCTCCTAGGCCCGGACCGTGACGGTGGCATGAACGCCATCCGATGCCGTTGCGAGGCCAGGAAACGTGGCCGGCGAGACGCGTCGGGGTAAGGCCGGCAACGTTTCCTGGCCATGACGGGGCCAGAAATGCGCACCTCACGGTTTGCGACGGACGGGCGGAGACGGGAGTGGCGGTCAGTCTCGTTCGGGTACGGCCAGCATGACCGCCGCTCGTACGGCAGCCCGCCGGAGTTCATCCCCAGCCCAGGACCGGCGCATCAGGGTGTCGGCGAAAGGGTGCTCGGCGACGGCCAATGCCGGATCGATCCGATACCCCTCGCCGAAACCGACGGGGCCACAGGACGGATCGGCGAGGTAGGCGTCCACGACGGCCGTCACATCGTCATCAACGATCCTTAGTGTGTCCAGCAGGTCCAGCGTCATCGGTCCGGGCATTGCATCGCCTTAGGACGGCTCGACGACGCTGGTAAGTCGGTTTCCCTGCCGGCCGGGCCCCGGCCTGAACACCGGGGCGATGGACCCGTAGGAGCCGAACGCATCATGCCATTCGATCAAGCCGCGCCATTGGAGGTGCGGGCCGAAGCCGCCGGGGGTGGGGCGAAGCCCTGGGCTTGGACCATCCATCGTGGGGCCACCCGATGCCTCGTCGTTCGCTCCCGTCCCGAGTACCGGGATCGGGCTGAAGCGCTGGAAGCCGGCCTGAGGGCCGCTGGCGGGGTGGGGGCCCGGCTGGGTGCCGAGGTCGTGGTGCGCGATGGTGTCCTGACCTGACCTTCGGTCTTCCATCCGGATCGGAGGCCGAGGTGCGTTCCCCATCCCGCACCATCCTTGTCGCGCTCGTCGCGCTCGCCCTATGGCCGCAGCCAAGCCCGGTCGCGGCCCAGGCCGAGGGACGCGAGGCGCAAGCCACGGCCGAACGGGTCGCGGCCGAAGGCATGGCCATCGGCTCACCGTCCGGCGCGGGTGGCGATCCGCAGACCTCGGTGGCCCAGCCCGTCTTCTCGGCGGGACGGGCCGCGGAGGTGACGACCTCGTTCCAACCCCTGCTCGGACCCTTGGGCGACCCCGGCGGATACCGCGCCTTTCTGGAGCGACACGGGATCACCTTCGGCCTGATCACGGTGGCCGAGACCTACCGCAATCTTCGCGGCGGCCTGCGGCGCGGCTCCACCGGCCTGACACTGCTCGACCTCGACGTCGACGTGGATCTCGGCACCCTGGCCGGGTGGAAGGGGGCCACGGCCCACGCCACGGTCTACCAGATCCAGGGCAGCGGCACGTCCCGCTCCCGCGTCGGCAACCTCATGACCATCAGCGAGATCGAGGCCCTGCCCGCCTCGCGCCTCTCCGAACTGTGGCTGGAGCAGAGCCTGTTCGACGACCGGCTGTTCCTCCGCGTCGGCCAGCTCTCCGCCGACACCGAGTACATGGTGAGCCAGACCAGCATCCTGTTCACCAACGGCACCTTCGGCTGGCCGGCGATCTTCGCCGCGAACATGACCGACGGGGGACCGGCCTACCCGCTTTCGGCGCCGACCATCCGCCTGAAGTACGTACCGACCCGGGAGCTCTCATTCCAGGCGAGCCTGATCGACGGCACGCCCGGCGGCGGCAACCCGCGCTTGGGGGTCGACCCGCAGCGGCGCAACCCAAACGGCACCCGCTTCCCGCTCTCCGATCCGCCGCTCGCCATCGCCGAAGTTTCGTACGCCTACAATGCCCGCCCCGGCGACACCGGCTTGCCCGGCACCGTGACGTTCGGGGGCTGGCACCGGTTCGGCCGCGTCGATGCCCTCATGCCCGACCCCGTGAGCGGACTCGGTCGAAGGGTTTCGGGAGATTCTGGAATCTACGGGGTAATCGACCAGACGGTCTATCAAGAGTCGAACGATCCCAACGACGGCGCCAGCGTGTTCCTGAGGGCTTCGGCTTCCCCCGGCGACCGCAACCTCGTGGATTTCTACCTCGACGGCGGGATCGCCTATCGCGGCCTTTTCCCCGGGCGCTCGGACGACACCCTCGGGTTCGGCGTCGGCGTCACGCACATCTCGCCCGTGGCGCGGCGGCTCGATGCGATGGCCGCCCTCCAGAGCTCGGCACCCGCCCCCCGCCGCAGCGCCGAGCTCCTGCTGGAGGCGACCTATCAGGCCGTGCTCGCTCCCGGCATCGCGCTGCAGCCGACTGTGCAGTACGTCGTCCACCCGGGGGGCGGGATCGCCAACCCCCGCGATCCCGACGGCACACGGGTGCGCAATGCCTTGGTGTTCGGCCTTCGCGCCATCACCCGCTACTGAGCCGCACGCGCTTCCTTGCTCAATCCCGCGGCGGCCGGATGCCCAGGACACGGATCAGCGCGTAGGCGACGACCGCCGAGAGGCAGGCGATGGCGATGGCCACGGTGGAGCCGGCCTCGTTCTCGGTGAGTGGCAGGCCCTTGGTGTTCATACCGAACAGCCCGGTCACGAGCGTCGGCGGCAGGAACAAAGCGGTGAGCACCGACAGCATGTAGAGCTGCCGGTTCGAGGCCTGCGCGAGATAGGAAGACAGCTCCTCCTGCATCAGCCGGCTTCGGTCCGCGAGCAGGACCATGTCGCGGTCGAGAGCATCGAGCCTCTGCGCGATCCGGGTGGCCGCGGTGATGGCCGCATCCGGGACCTCCTCGTCGGCTCCGGAGGTCTCCAACCGGTGGAAGACCGCACGCAGGCCTAGGAGCTGGCGGTGCAGCCGGACCGCGTCCCGGCGGATCGGCCCGAGCCGACGACGCTCGCCGCGGACACGCTCGTCGAGGATGTGATCCTCGATCTCGTCGAGTTCATCGGCCAGGCGGGCGCCGGTCGCGGCCATCGAGGTCACGACCCGCTCGACGATGACGTCGAGCAACTGGATCGGGGCGAGGATGCCGCGACCGTCCACGGCGGCGTCACGGGCGAGGTCCGGTCCGAGGACGGGATGCCGTCGACCGCTCGCGAGTAGGCGCGGTCCCATGACGAAATGCAGGCGACCGCCGGCGTCAATCCTGGGGCTTTCACCGGTCTCCCGGACGAGATCGGCCACGACGCCGCCGATATGGCCCGCCTCGACGATGAGGCGCTGGTGCGGATCGCTGGCGAAAGCCGCGGTGGCGAGGCGAGGCGGACCTAATCGTCCTTCGTCGATGACGGCTGGTAGGCGCGCGTCGTTCAGGTTGAAGTGCAGCCAGGTGAACGCCTCGCCGAAGCTCCCCGGGACGGACAGCGCCTCCCCGTGGTCGACGAGGTGACCGCATCCAGTCTCGTCGAAACGCATCGCCCAGAGCAGCCCCGGAAGCGCCGGCTCGTCGCACAGGCGGCGAGCGGGTGTCTCGGTCGTGACCTCCATACGGCTTAGGACAGGTGGCGCAGGATGAAGAACAGCGTGCCGGCGATCAGGATCGCGGCCGGCAGCGTCATAATCCAGGCCAGCGCCATGTTGCGCACGGTCGACATCTGCAAGCCGGAGCCGTTGGCGGCCATAGTGCCGGCGACGCCCGAGGACAGGATGTGGGTTGTCGAGACCGGCAGGCCATAGAGCTCTGCGAGGCCGATGGTGCCCGCCGCGACGATCTCGGCCGAGGCGCCCTGGGCGTAGGTCAGGTGGGTCTTGCCGATCTTCTCGCCGACGGTGACGACGATGCGCTTCCAACCGACCATCGTGCCGAGGCCGAGCGCCAGGGCGACGCAGACCTTCACCCAGCCCGGGATGTAGCGGGTGCCCTCGTTGAGGAGCTCAGTGTAGCCCTTAAGGGTCTTGGCGTCGGCCTCGGACAGGGTCGCGCCCGACTTCGGCAGCAGGCGGATCGCGTCGGAGGCGAGGTACATATCGTTACGGACGTTCGAGGTCGCCCCCGCTGGGACCTGCTGGAGCGAGCCGTAGCCCTTCACCGACGTAGCGATGTCGGTCGAGAGAGCCGAAAGCGCACCGAAGACCTCCGGCTTGTTGAGTTCCTTCGCCTTCAGCGCGTCAGCCACCGTCTTGCGGGCCTGGGCCGCGTCGGGCCGTGCCCCGCCACCGGAATAAGTCGAGAACACCTTGCTTGCGGCATCCGAGGTTTGGACGAAGGCCGGGGTCGCGTCGGCGTTCATGGTCCGGTTCAGGGCGTAGGCGGTGGGCGCGGCGCCGATCAGGATCAACATGATCAGGCCCATGCCCTTCTGGCCGTCGTTGCCGCCGTGAAAGAACGACACCAGGGTGCAAGTCAGGATCAGGACGCCGCGGATCCACAGCGGGGGCGGCGCGTCGCCCTTGGGGGCCTCGTACAGGTCCTTGCGACGGACCGTGAACTTGAGGACCAGAAGCAGGAGGGCAGCCGCAACGAAGCCGCAGATCGGGCTGAAGGCCAACGCCTTGAACACGCCGAGCGCTTGGTTCCAGTCGACGCCGGAGGTGCCGTCCTGGCCGCCCATGAGCTGGTTGGCGAGGCCGACGCCGAGCACGGACCCGATCAGGGCGTGCGAGGAGGAGTTCGGCAGGCCCATCGCCCAGGTGCCGAGGTTCCAGATGATGGCGGCGATGAGCAGGGAGAAGATCATCGCGTAGCCGGCGCCGGAGCCGACCTGGAGGATCAGCTCCACCGGCAGCAGGGTGACGATGGCGTAGGCGACGGCGCCCGAAGACAGCAGCACACCAAGGAAGTTGAAGGTGCCAGACCAGATCACCGCCACCAGGGGCGGCATCGAGTGTGTGTAGATCACGGTCGCCACCGCATTGGCGGTGTCGTGGAAGCCGTTCACGAACTCGAAGGCAAGGGCGATCAGCAGTGCGAGGCCGAGGAGGACGAAGGCGCCGACCGCCAGGGGCTCCTGGTGGACCGCGTTCATGTCAGCGATCAGGCTGAACACGGCGTAGCCGAGGCCGGCGACGAGCACGAGCAGGAAGGCGATGACGCCACCTGGATGGATGCCATGGTCCAGGCTGGGCTTGCCTGTCGCCACGTGTCCGGCTGTAGCGGCCGGTGCCATAATCGCGTCAGACATAGACACCTTTAATTTATTTTGTATCTCCGGGATTAAATTCGGTTGATGACGGTTAGGTGACAATCTAGGGCGACAAAGAGATAAAGTTATTTATCGATATATTATAATGGCGCCGTGCATTTATCGCTTGAACGGAAGCCTCCAGAAAGGCCGTCGGGCCCAAAATCGAACTTGGCCGACCAAAAATGGAGTGAACGCTTCGATCATGTTCAGCGCCACGCTGGATGACTTAGCTGAGCGCGAAGCCGATATGGATCACTATCCATGCGAACGTCCGGTTTCTCGACTTTGCTCGTCGAAAGCAGACCGTCGCAAATCCACCCAATCATATCGTAAGAGGGTTTGTGCATCCTCGGAAGCAGCCGTAGAACCTGTGTCGTATAAGCCGGGAGGCTGGCCGAAGAGTTATATTGATCTTATACATAAAGTGGTTTTGTGATAGTTTCACTAATTTCGGTTTTAGGGGGCCGCCAATCCTGTCGGCGGCCCACCTGCGATCAGTCCTTCGCGCGATATGCATCCGGTATGACGAACACTTCATCAGCTCGGGCGTAGCCGCCATCCTTGACCTCTTCGATCAAGACCATGGTATGTGTTCGAACGGCTTCGCTGAAGTAATCAACGAACAAGTTGGTCACCTTGTGGACGATCTCTTCCTTCTGCGCCCGGCTGAGCGCAGCCTCCGGGACCTTGATGTTAGCGAACGGCATCAGACTTCTCCGCGGTGGGTGAACTGAACGGTGGCGTGGTAGGCGGGCCGGCCCATTGGCCTCAGCGCTGCTTCTCGCGGGCCTTGCGGACGGCATCGTTCAAGGTCGTGACAGCCTCGTCGAAGCGGTGCTCCTCTTCGGCGTTGCGTTGAAAGGCGACGCGCTGCACGAGGATCTCAGGCGGCGTCGGCTGCTGCTGGAAAAGAGCCATGACCTCATCGATGAAGTCGGCCAACGGCAGGTAGCCTTCGCGGTTGGCTTGGCCGGGCGTCAGATCGGTCTGAACCGCCGGAGGCACCAGTTCGATCACCTCAACCCTGCCCTTCAGGACTTCGCGCAACGAAACCGTGTAGCTGTGAATGGCGGCCTTCGATGCCGAGTAGGTCGGTGTCGCCGCCAGGGGAACGAACGCTAGTCCGGAGGACACGTTGATCAGCACGGCGTCAGGGCGCGCGAGCAGATGCTCGATCAAGGCGTCCGCAATCCGGATCGGGCCGAGCAGGTTGGTGGTGATCGTCGCCTCCGCGTCTGAGAGGTCTCGGGTCTGATCCAGCGTCTCGAAGCGCATGATCCCGGCGTTGTTGATCACCACGTTCAGGGCTGGATGCTCGGCCACTACCCGCTGCGCGAATGCGGCGATGTCCGCGGCGTCCGAGATATCGAGCGGCAAGGCGTGGATGCCTGGGCGGCTGCTGGCGACCTGTTCCAGTGCCTCCACCCGACGCCCGGCGATGATGACGGTGTTGCCTAGATCGTGAAAGCGATGTGCAAGAGCCTCCCCGATCCCGGAGCCCCCTCCGGTGATCAGGATCGTGTTGCCTGAGATGTTCATGACGGCGACCTTCGTTGTTGTCGCCGAAGAAATTATCGATCACGCTCTCCAGACTGAAGTAGGCACCGAAAAGATTTGTACTTACCAAAAGGAGAGCGTCAGATGCGTAGGGCTACCCCGGACCCCATGATCGAGGCACGACGGAGGGGGCCGATCCCGAAGGACGTCGATCCGACGATCGAGGTGCTGGTGAATGACATCATCGCCAAGGTGGCCGACAAGTGGACCATGCTGATCCTTGAGGCTCTGGACGAGCATGGCACCCTACGGTTCACGCAACTCGGCAAGGCGGTGGGTCGAATCAGCCAAAAGATGCTGACGCAGACGGTTCGGCAGATGGAGCGGGATGGTCTTGTGCGACGTACCGTGCATCCGGTGATCCCGCCGCACGTGGATTATAAGCTGACGCCACTCGGCGAGAGCTTGGGAGCGGCGTTCTGTGGTGTGTGGATCTGGGCTGAGACCCACCACGCAGAGATCGAGCGCGCCCGTCGGGCGTTTGCAGCGGCGGGTGAAGCGTCCGATGTGTCCGCTTGCATCGAAACACCGTGATAGTCCGAGAGCTGTTATAAGCGTTTGCGGACCCTGACCCTTCTCTGGAAGCGGACCTGCCGCATCCGACCCGATTTGGTCGTTCCGTCTGTTCCACCGGTTGCTCTTAAGCGGACGTAGTGTCAGCTCGGTCCTCTCGCTGCCAAGCTCGCCCGGTCGATGACCTGCACCTGGCCTCGGCGGATCTCGACAAGCCCGATATCCGCCCATTCTCCAAGAAGGCGGCTGATGACCTCTCGCACGCTGCCGACGTCCGATGCGAGTTGCTGGTGCGTTTTCCAGACGATGCCATCGGCGTCGGCCTCAATCAGCAGCCGCCTGGCGAGTCGCTGCTCCAGGGGCGCGAAGGCGATCTCCTCGACCAAATCGAACATGCCGGACAGGAGCCTCGTGTAGTCGTCGAGGACGAACTCTCGGAACGTGTCGCTCTCCCGCATCAACTGACGAAAGGTATCCGCCGGCAACGCAGCGAGTTCGGTCCTGGCTTCCGCGATACTTTGCGCCGGGAAGCCCCCGCCCGAGAGCAGGCATTGGGTGGTGAGCACGCAGGTGCCGCCGGCACTGACCTTGTAGATCAGCATCTCCCGCCCGCCATCGGACATCCGGAACACCCGGGTCCGCCCGACGATGCACATCAGGTAATTCGGGCAGGCGTCCTTAAGCTCGTAGGCAATCGCGCCGGCTTCCAGCATGGGGAAAACGACCGTGCCCCGCGCAAGCTGGAGATGGCTCGCGCTGAAGTTCCGGACCATTGGAAAGCGCTCGATCCAGCGTTCGATCTGATGGGCGGTCTGCATGGTCGTCCTCCCCGGGGCCGGCGGTCGTTGGATGCCGCCATGCCCATGACTCAGGCGTTATAGTCTCGGAATCCGTAGCCTTCGGTGACTTGGGTCACAGACGTTTGCGTCGCCATTCCATACCACTGTGATCACTGAACAAAAAACCGTCCGGCAAGACCGTGAGGAAGCGCAGGCTTTCTATGGGCCGTGGCGAAAGACCGGGAGAAACCATGCGCCGCCTCGTCCCCCTTCTGCTCGCCTCTGTGCTCCTGGCCGTCCCCGCCCATGCCGAGCAGGATCTGCTCCTCGGTGCCGACATGGGCTCGGCCGCGATGACCAAGGCCGAGATGACCCGCGCCGACGTCGAGGCGCTGATCGCCAAGGCCGACGGCAAGCCCATCGACCTGTCCGACAAGGCGCTCGCCGGCCTCGACCTGTCGGGCCTCGACCTGAAGGGCGCGAACCTGCGCACCGCCCGCCTCAACAAGGCCAACCTGCGCGGCGCCGACCTGTCAGGCGCGAACCTGGAACAGGCCTGGTTCATCAAGGCCGACCTCTCCGGCGCCAAGCTCGTCGGCGCCAAGATGTTCGGCATCACCGCCCGCGACGCCAACCTCAGCGGGGCCGACTTGAGCCGGTCGATGCCCATCGGCGACTTCAAGGGCGCCAACATGGCCGGGGCGACGCTGGTCGACCTCAAGGGCGGCGCCGACATCAAGAACCAGTCCATGGGCCTGATGCGGGCCGTGTTCGTCTCGGTGAACCTCAAGGGGGCCAACCTGAAGGGGGCGAACCTCGGTCGCTCGCGCCTCGAATACGCCGATCTCACCGACGCCGACCTGACCGACGTGGTTCTGATGGGCTCAGACCTGTCGGGGGCCAACCTCACCGGCGCGACCATCGCCGGGGCCGACTTCAAGAACGTCGACGTCACCGCCGCCCGTCTGATCGATCTCAAGGGTCAGGACAGCGCCAAGGACTGGTCGGCCCGCGTGAACGTCGACCGCGCCATCACGCAGGTCTCGAACTGAGCCCTCTTCCACCTCGACCAATCCACGAAGGAACACCATCCATGACCACCCGTCGCATCCTGCTCGCCGCCTTCACCGTCGCCCCCATGCTGTTCGGCACCGCCGCCGGCGCCGCCGAGATGACCTACACCCCCGCCGCGTTCGAGGCGGCCCAGAAGGCCGGAAAGCCGATCCTGGTGCACATTACCGCCCCGTGGTGCACCACCTGCGCCGCCCAGAAGCCGATCCTGTCGAAGCTTGAGGCCGACCCGAAGTTCAAGGACCTCCAGGTGTTCGACGTCGACTTCGACAGCCGCAAGGACGTGGTCAAGAAGTTCGGCGCGACGATGCAGAGCACGCTCATCACCTACAAGGGCGAGAAGGAGACCGGGCGCTCGGCCGGCGAGACCAAGCCCGAGGCGATCTCGTCGCTCCTCGACAAGGCGATCTGAGCCGTCATGGTCACGAGCCTGGGCCTCGCCTTCCTCGCCGGCATCCTCTCGGTGCTGTCCCCGTGCGTGCTGCCGTTGCTGCCGCTGGTGCTCGGCGCGGCGGCGTCGGAGCATAGGCTCGGACCGGCTGCCCTCGCCGCCGGCCTGGCGCTGTCGTTCGTGGTCATCGGCCTGTTCGTGGCGACCGTCGGCTTCGCCATCGGCCTCGATGCCGGCATCTTCCGGACCGGCGCGGCCATAATGCTGATCCTGATCGGGTTGGTCCTGATGGTCCCGGCGGCCCAGACGCGGCTCGCCGTTGCCGCAGGTCCGGTAAGCAACTGGACCGAGAGCCGGTTCGGCGGCTTCTCGACCGCCGGCCTTCTCGGCCAGTTCGGCGTCGGGATGCTGCTCGGCGCGGTGTGGAGCCCCTGCGTCGGGCCGACCCTCGGGGCGGCCTCGTTGCTCGCTTCCCAGGGGCGCGATCTCGGCGTCGTCGCCCTGACCATGCTCCTGTTCGGCCTCGGTGCGGCCCTGCCGCTCCTCCTGCTCGGTACCTTGTCGCGCGAGGTGCTGATGCGCTGGCGAGACCGGATGATGGGTCTGGGCAAGGGGTTGAAGGCGGCGCTTGGATTGATCCTGGTCGTCACCGGCGTGACCATCGTGCTCGGCTACGACAAGGTGCTGGAGGCAGGTCTAGTAAACGCTTCGCCGGCTTGGCTGACGGACCTGACAACGAGGCTCTGAGCCCTCAAGCTATTTCTGTCGAATGAATGTCTGCAACTGCGGTGCACTAACCGGAAGCGGACTAGCAGGAACCCACCCGACCCGGTCGTAGAACGGAAGGACGGGTCTCGACCCAACCACGCCATAGTGAGGGAACTGGCCTTCGCCTGAAAGCAGACGTTTGCCGCGCAGTTCGCTCAACTCCGGCGTGGTCCATCGTCGGCACAAGCCGGTCCGTTCCAGGACCATGATGGGCTAAGTTCTTTTACGCTGCCGTAGGGCCCGGGAGCCGGCGACATGCGTTGCTGGGGCATCAGACTGTGGCGAGGGACGCGACTTGGACGCTGCCCGCACCCGCCCCGGAGGGGGCGGGCATAAAGGCCGCTCCAACGCGGCAGCTACCCTTAACGGCGCGCTTGGCGACGTACATAAGGCGGTCCGCTTCGCGCAGGGCCACCTCCCAATCTAAAACCGTGCTCGGGCGTACGACCAGGGCCCCGATGCTGACGTCTATGGAATGGCCGGATGCCCTGAGCCGGTTAGACAGTTCGGCATGTACCACCCCGACCCGCGTGGCCGCCGCCGCGGCAGTTCCCGCGTGTAACAACAGGACGAACTCGTCGCCGCCGAGCCGGCCGAACCATTCTCCCTCACCGGTCACCAACCTACCGGCCGCGGCGAACCGTCGGAGCACCTCGTCACCCTCGCCATGTCCGAAGGTGTCGTTGACGGCCTTGAAGCCATCGAGGTCGGCGAGCGCCAGGACCGTGACCGGATAGTCCGCTGACTGAGCTCCCAAGGCCGCGCGGGCATGCGCCTCGAACGATGCCCGGTTCAGGGCGCCGGTCAGCGCGTCGTAGCGGGCGGCATGGCGCTCACGGTCATGGACGCGACGCAGGGCGCAGACGGTGGCGACGACGAAAGCGTACGCCCCGAACCGTACCAAGCCGCGGGCTGCCGCAGCGACGGGCGATATGCCCGTGTCGAAGCCATGGATGGGAAGGATGTTGAGGAAGGCCGCGGCAATCGCGACGCCACCGGCCTCACGCCGACCGAGCCTCCAGCCCGCCAGGGCAATCAGAGGGATGTACAGGGGACCCGTACCCACCTCCGGCATGGCACGGTCGAACGCGAGGAACGCCATGAACGAGACCGCAATCACGATCCAGGTCGTCCTGCGCGACAGTCCTTCCAACCGGTCGATGGGGTTCTGGAGATGGATGGAGCGTGTCATCGAGCCGAACGTTTTCAGACCTTCGGATTCGAGGTCTGTCGTGTCGGGTCGATCCTACGGAGGGTTTCCTAACAGGTCCCTGGCCTGGAATGCCGGATCGTAGATCACGCACGCTCCGCCGCGACGCGCACCGCTCCCCGGTGATGCGGCTCTCTCCATCGTGACGATGTCGCCCTCACAGCGAGGCGGCTATGAGATCCTTGATGCGGGTCGCAAGCGTCTCCAGCACGAACGGCTTGGTCAGCACCTGCATCCCCGGCCGGAGGTGCCCGTTCCCGAGGACGGCGTTCTCGGCGTAGCCGGTGATGAAGAGGACCTTCAAGTCGGCGCGTCGCTCGCGGGCGGCGTCGGCCATCTGGCGCCCGTTCATGCCGCCCGGGAGGCCGACGTCCGTTATCAGCAGGTCGATGCGGACGTCCGACTGCAGAACCTTCAGGCCGGAAACGCTGTCTGCGGCCTCGATGGCCGTGTAGCCGAGGTCTTCCAGCACCTCGGTGACCAGCATGCGGACCGAAGGCTCGTCGTCGACGATGAGCACCGTTTCGCCCTGACCGGCCCGTCCGACCTCGGCAAGTTTTCGGGCGACGTCGGCCTCGTCGGCCTCGCCGTAGTGGCGCGGCAGGTAGAGGCAGACCGTCGTGCCCTCGCCGACCTCGGAATAGATGCGGACCTGTCCGCCTGACTGGCGCGCGAACCCGTAGACCATCGATAGGCCGAGGCCGGTGCCCTCGCCTAGGGGCTTCGTCGTGAAGAACGGCTCGAACACCTTGGCCATCAGGTCGGCCGACATGCCCGTGCCGGTGTCGCTGACGCACAGGCTGAGATACTGGCCGGCCGGCATGTCGTGCTGTCGGGCACCGGCCTCGTCCATCCACTTGTTGGCGGTCTCGATGGTGATGCGGCCGCCGTCCGGCATCGCGTCGCGGGCGTTGATGCACAGGTTCAGGAGCGCGTTCTCAAGTTGGCCCGGATCGATGAGCGAAGGCCAGATCCCCGACAGGCCGACGACCTCCAGGTGGATCGCCGGACCGACGGTGCGGCGGATCAGCTCCTCCATGTCCGTGACGAGACGGTTCACGTTGGTCGGCTTGGGATCGAGGGTCTGGCGGCGCGAAAAGGCCAGGAGACGGTGCGTCAGGGCGGCCGCACGCTTGGCCGCGCCCTGTGCCACCGTCATGTAGCGGTCGAGATCGCCCAGGCGTCCCTGCGACATGCGGGTCTGCATCAACTCCAGCGAGCCGGAGATGCCCGCCAGCAGGTTGTTGAAGTCATGCGCCAGGCCGCCGGTGAGCTGGCCGACCGCCTCCATTTTCTGGCTTTGGCGCAGGGCTTCCTCGGTCCTGGCGAGGGTCTCGGCCTGCCGCTTGGCCTCCGTCACGTTCCGAACGGAGGCGTAGATCAGGCCGTCTCGCGGCACGGCATTCCAGGACAGCCAGACATGACTGCCGTCCTTGTGCCGGTAGCGGTTCTCGAAGGTGATCTGTGGCTCGCCTCGCGCCAGGCCGGCCGCCGCCGCCAAAGTGGCCGCGATGTCGTCGGGATGCACGAAGTCGAGGAAGGGCCGGGCCTTCATCTTGTCCTCGGTCCATCCCAGCGTCCGCGGCCAGGCCGGGTTGAGGCTGACGAAGTAGCCTTCGAAGTTGGCGACGCACAGAAGGTCCGAGGATGCCTGCCAGACCTGGTCCCGCTCGGCCGTTCGGGCCGCGACCTGCCCGGCGAGGTCGGCCTCCGTCCGCTTCCGTGCAGTCACGTCGTGCACGAAGACGTGGAAGCCGTCGACGGTCCCGTCGGATGTGCGACGTGGGAGATACCTGATCTCGGCGACGCGGGGCTGTCCGTCACGGCGGGGCCAGTCGAGTTCGAAGGTCACCGCCTCGCCCGACAGTGCCCGGTCCATGTGCGGCTTCCGGGCGGCGTAGGCGGCCGTACCAAGGAGGTCCCTGACGTCACGGCCGACGATCTCCTCGGCCGGCACGGAGAACCAGTCGTCGTAGGCCTTGTTGGCGAACCGATAGACATGGTCGGCGCCGATGAAGGAGATGAGGACAGGCAGCGCGTCCGTGATAAGACGGAGCTCGCGCTCGCTTGCCTCGACCCGCTTCTCGATGGTCCTCCGCTCGGTGATGTCCGAGAAGAAGACGGCCACACGGTGCGCATCCGGGTCTCCGGTCCGCAGGGCCCGTACGTCGAACCAGCGTCCGAACACATCCGCGTAGTGCTCGAAGTGAGCAGGCTCCCCGGTGAGCGCAACGCGTCCGTAGGTATCGAACCAATACCGTTCGAGGTTGGGAGCAAACTCGCTCACCCATCGGCCGGCCACGTCGGCACCGGTCTGCCGTACGAATGCGGGATTGGCCTCGACGATCCGGTAGTCGATGGCACGCTCGCCCTCGAACCGCATCTCGATGATGCAGAAGCCGACCTCGATGCTTTCGAACAGGGTACGGTAGCGCGCCTCGTTCACCCGTAAGGCGGCCTCGCCGAGCGTGCGTTCGGTGACGTCGTGCCCCTCGACGAAGATGCCGCTGACGGCCCCACGGGCGTCAGTGATGGGCTGGTAGACGAAGTCGAGATAGCGCTCGTTGACCGTTCCGCCGGGCACGGCCTGGACGTCGAATCGGGCACCCGTCGCCCTGTGGGCCTGCCCCGACCGGAAGACCGTGTCGAGCAGGTCGACGTAGCCCTGGGCGGCTGCGTCCGGCAACGCCTCGGCCACGGTACTGCCGACCACGTCACGATGGTCGATGGCGCGCTGGTAGGCAACGTTCGTGAGGGCGAAGCGATGCTCGGGGCCGGTCAGCAGGGCGATGAAGCTAGGCGCCTGCTCGAACATCTGCGCGAGCGACGCCGACTGGGCGCGGAGACGGCGCACCTCGGCTTCCAGTTGCTCGCGGGTCAGCATCGAGGGGTCGGACGGATCGGCGGCCTGCATGCAAGGCGGGTTAGGGTTCAATTGTGTTGGACGCGAGAAGGTTGAGCCGTGTCCAACCTATCGCCGCGACGGCATCAACGGGATGTCGGTTGCAGGAAGCCCGGCTGCAGGAGGATCGGTCAGGATCGGTCCTTGTCCGACGCTTCCTCGACGCATCGGAGCGCCGCGAGGTTGCCACGCCCTTCCAGAGCCCTGATGCGGTGATGGCGGCTCAGGCGCAGCATGGCATCGACGGAGGCCTGGTGCCCGTCGTCGCGGAAGGTGTCGGCGACCGCCGCGAAATCACGCGCCGCCCCCTCGTCGGTGACGATGCCGCGTGCCAACGCGTTCGCCAGATCCGAGACGGCTTGGGTCATGCGCTCTCGCCGTCCTTGTACGGAGACATCAGATCGCCTCTGGGATGGCGAGCACAAGGTCCTTCGGACGATAGGGCTTACCGAGGAAGTGACCGTGATCCGGGACCTCGCGGTCGGCTAGCTTCCTTCCGCCGGACGTCACGACCAACCCGATATGGGGCCAGGCATCCGAGACACGTTCCGCGAGGACGAACCCGTTCATCGAACCCGGCATGTCGATGTCCGTGAACAGTACCCGGATGTCCTCCTGGCGTCGCTGGAGGATGGCCCAGGCTGCATCGGCGTGGGGAGCCTCGGTCACCACGAAGCCGGCCTCCTCCAGCATGTCGACCACCATCATGCGGATCAGGCCCTCGTCCTCGACGACAAG
The DNA here is from genome assembly GCF_008039475.1 of Methylobacterium sp. WL12. Classification (NCBI taxonomy): domain Bacteria; kingdom Pseudomonadati; phylum Pseudomonadota; class Alphaproteobacteria; order Hyphomicrobiales; family Methylobacteriaceae; genus Methylobacterium; species Methylobacterium sp. WL12. Next base: position 20,852 of record NZ_VRUW01000023.1, read on the forward strand.
GATGTGGGGGGGCGAAAGGGCTAAATCCTGATCCGGCATGGGCTGAATACGTGTCCGTGTCACGGATCGAAACTAACCCGTGATAGAGACAAGCGCCTCGGCCGCCCTTCGTTTCACCTTGGCCATACGATTACGGCCTGCCCAAAGCCCGGATCCCCCCACACGTCCAGGTTCCTGCGTCGCGTGGATGAAACGGCATCGGGGCGAGTTCGGACACCCCGAGTGACATCGTGTGAGGTCGCTTCGCGCCACGGACGTCGCCCTCCGACGTCCCGAAGTGGTTCATGGGCGAACTACTGGAACGCTCGTCGGCGTCCGCGTTGGCCAACCCAAGCGGTCGCCGTCGTTTCAGTGGGCGGTCCGCGGCGCATCCTCGGCTTGAAGACCGGCGAGTGGAGCATCAATCGTGCAGACCACACCGTCGCGCGGGTAGGAAAGGTCGACCTCGCCTCCGAAGTTGCCCGCCAGGCCCCGCCCGATCAACCGCGATCCGAACCCGGTGCGGGTGGGTGGCGCAACGGCGGGTCCACCCGCCTCGGACCAGCGCAAGGCGCAATGGGGCTCGCCGTCCACATCACGAAGTCGCCAGTTGATCGAGACCTGGCCGTTCGCCGTCGAGAGCGCCCCGTACTTGGCCGCGTTGGTCGCGAGCTCGTGGAGCATGAGCGACAGAGACATCGCCGCCTTGGCCCCGACGGTGAATGTCGGGCCGTCCAACACGAAACGGTTCTGGTTGTCCGCGTGGGTCTGCAGGGCGCCTTCAATCAAGGTCTTGATGGGTGCCGCACCCATCTCGCCGCCGAGGAGCAGGTCGTGCGATTTGCTGAGCGCGATCAGGCGACCGGCCAGGACCTCCTTGGCCGCATCCAGGTCGGTTGCCGTGCGCATGGTCTGGGTGGCGATGGATTGGACCATCGCCAGCATGTTCTTCATGCGGTGGCTGAGTTCGAGGTTCAGCGTTCTCTGTCGCTCCTCCGCATCGATCCGGGCCAGTGCGGCGCGGGTCCGGTCGGCAAAGTTGTTGGCGAAGCTGATCTCCTCGGGCTTCCAAGCGTACGGGACATCCTTCAGGGCATACAGGAGTGCCACGAACCGCCCGTGCTCCATCAGCGGCAGGTTGAGGAGTGAACGCACGTGGAGAGCCGCAAGCGCGTCGGCATCCGAGGCGGTGCGGGGGTCGTCGGTCACATCGTCGATGATCACGGCGTGACCGTTCTTCAGGCTCTCGATGTACGTGCCGTAGTCCCGGAAGCCGTGCACGCCGCCGATGCTCGGTATACCCGGCGCCGTCCAACCTTCGCCTATGACGATGGTTTCGTTGTCCTGGTCCACGTCACCGTATCCGGCATGGGACAGCCCGAGCGTGCGTCCCAGGATCTCGGCGGCGACGCGGGCGATCTCCGCCCGGTCGCTCGTGTTGCGCAGGCGGTCGCCGAGTTCTGCCAGCGCCGCCCGCCGCGCCTCGGCCTGCTTGCGCTCGGAGACGTCGATGAACATCGCCGCGAAACGTTGACCCGCCTCGCGATAGGCGCGCACCTCGAAGGCCCGTCGCAGTTCCGGCACCACGATGTCGAACACCTCCGGTATGCCGGTGTCGACGACCCGAGCGTAGGTCTCGATCAACCAGTCGGGAATGTCCGGGATCGCCTCACGGATGGTGCGGCCCACGGTGTCGGCGGGTAAGCCGGATTGTGCCGCGAATGCCGGGTTGATCTCGACGAGCCGGCAATCGATGGCACTGCCTTTCACGTCGCGGATGATCTCGCCGCTGAAGAACCCTTCCTGCATGCCCTCGAAAAGGCCGCGCCAGCGCTTCTCGCTCTCGGCGATGCGCTGTTCGGATACCCGCTGGGCGGTCACATCGCGCGAGACAACGAGCAGTCGGTCGGGGCGGCCGTCCATCCCGCGGATCGGCGTGACCTGCACGTCCCACCACTTCAGGGTGCCCTTGAGCGTCTCGGCCGGTCCCTGGAAATGGCCGGTGCCGCCGGCCATCGCCGCCCAGAAAGCCTCCCTGGCGTCCACGCGGGCTTGTCCCTGCCATAACCCGGTCCAGTCGGAGCCCTGCACCTGGTTGAAATCCTCGGCCTCCATCACGGCCAAGCCACCTTCGTTCATGAAGGTCAGCCTGGCGTCGGGATCGAGCACCTTGATGCAGTCCGCCGAGGAGGACAGCACCTCGCGCATGAACGCGGCGTCGGCCTGCTCCTTGGCCGCGGCATTCCTCTGCTCCGTGCGGTCGCGCAGGATCTTGAGGAAGCCCTCGTGCCGGCCATCCTCGTCCCGGAGTGGCACCATCTCTCCGTTGGCCCAAAACAGGCTTCCGTCCTTGCGACGGTGCCAACGTTCGTCGGTCTCGCGTCCTTGCAACAGGGTGGAGGCCATTTCCCGCTGGGGAATGCCCGACGCGATGTCTTCGTCGGTGAAGAACACGTGGGCGGGCTTGCCGCACATCTCAAACTCGGACCAGCCGAGGATGCGTTCCGCCCCCGGTGACCAGCTCGTCACCATGCCGTCGAGGTCCATCGAGACGATGGCGTAGTCGACCGCGCTCTCCAAGATGGCCTTGTTGCGCCGGTCGCTCTCCTTGCGCAGCCGGAGAGAGCGGCGCAGCTCCAGGGTCGTCACGACTTGGTGCGCCAGGGTGCGTAACACGAACGCCTGCGAGGGCGTGAGCTTGTTGGGCTTCGTATCCAGGACGCAAAGCGCCCCGAGGGCAACGCCATCTGGCGTCCGCAACGGGGCGCCTGCGTAGAAGCGGACCTGGGGGCCCCCGGTCACGAGGGCGTTGTTCGAGGTGCGGGCATCCCGGGTCAGGTCCTCGATCTCGAAGACGTCGTCCTGTTGCACGGTGTAGGCGCAGATCGACTGCGAGAGGGGCGTCTCGGTCTGGCCGAAGCCGGTCTCGGCCTTGAACCATTGGCGGTCGCCATCGAGGAGCGAGATCAGCGACACCGGCATGCCGCAGGCGTCTGACGCCACCTTCACGATGTCGTCGAACTCGGCTTCGGCGGACGTATCGAGAACGGCGTAGCTGGCCAACTCTGCCTGCCTGCGATTTTCGACCCGCTCCCCCTCAACGAACATCGACCTGCCTATTTTTCCTTCGATACCATCCCGGATACGGAGCCGGCCTCGGCGAGGTTTGCCCGTAATTGCCTGAGCCTTCAATGGTATCTCGTCACGCAATCCTACCGGATCCCCCGTGACATCCAGAGGGGGCTTCGTGCCTCGTTGATACAGGCCCTCAGGCGCTCAGGCCGTTCCGACCGGTCGAATGCCGGCGACCTCGCTGAACGAGGTGAAGCGGTCGTACCCGTCGAGGGGAACGTCGAGGCTGCAGCGCAACCCATCCGCGGCGAAGTCGAGCCGAACCTTGCCGTCGAGCTCCCGGCTGACCCCGCCCGTGATCAGGCGCGTGCCGAACCCACGCTTGCCCGGCTCCCGCACCGGCGGACCTCCGCTCTCCTGCCAATCCAGCACGAGCCGCCTGGCCCCGCTCTCGGCGACGACGACGGTCCAGGCGACGTCGACGCGCCCCGCCTCGGTCGAGAGCGCACCGTACTTGGCCGCGTTGGTCGTCAGCTCGTGCACCGTCATGCCGATCGCCAGGACGTAGCGCGGGGGCAGGTCGAGGTCGGTCCCCACGAGGCCGAAGCGATGGTCCTGATCGTCCCGGAAGGGGGAAAGCTCGTTCTCCAGCACGGTGCGCAGGGAGGCGCCGCCCCAGTCGTCGCGCGACAGCAGGTCGTGGGTCTTGGACAGCGAGAGGATGCGTCCCTCCAGCCGTTCGCCCTTGTCGTCGTCGCGGCGGGTCTGCCGCGCAAGCGATTGCACCGTCGTGAGGGTGTTGCGGACGCGGTGGTTCAACTCGTGCAGCATCATCGTCTGACGTTCCTGCAGGACAAGGCTTCGGGCGACCTCGTCGCGCATCTCGCCCTGGTGCCTCTCCAACGAGGATGCCATGGCGTCGAATGCCTCCCCGAGCTGCCCGAATTCGCCGCTCCCGGAGATGCCGGTCCGGGCTCCCAACTCGCCGGCCCGCCAGGCGCTAGCGGCCGCGAGCAGGCGCCGGACGGGCCAGCGAATAAAGGCACGGCCGGCCAGGAGCGCGGCCGCAATCGCCATGGCCGCCCCGAGGCCGATCAGCACCAACCCGCGCCGGGTCGCGGCGTCGATATCGGCGAAGGCCGTTGCCGGCGATAGGCCGACCGCCACCGTGAGGGAGTCGAGATCCTCGGGCGAGGCTGCGGCCACCGCGGTGATGCGGGTATCGCCAATCAGGCCGGGCAGGTCGGCCACGCCACCGCGGTGTTCCGAGAGGGCCTTCCATAAACTCGGAGGAAGCGGCTTGCCCGCCCAGACCTCGTGATCCGGCAGGCGGGCCAGGATCGTGCCTTTACGGTCCGCGACCGTGAGCGTGGCATCCGGCGGCAACCCGGCGGTCGCCTGTCGCGCCGCGAGATAGGACAGGTCTATGCTGGTGATGACGATGCCGTCCGGGCGACCGTCGCCGTCACCATCGACGATGGCCTGTGCGAACTGGATGGTTGGACGGTTTGTGACCCGGCCGGTCACGACCTCTCCGACGGCGAACCCGCCGGAGCGCATCGCATCCTGGAAGTACGCACGGTCGGCGACCGAGTAGGACCCCGCCGGCGACGAGATCGTGTTGCACCGGATGCGTCCGTCCGCATCGACGACGCCGAAGAAGAAGGAGCCGGGTACCTGCCCGACGACCGTGGCGAGGAACGCCGTGCAGGCCCTTGCATCCTTGCCGCGGATCTCGGGCAAGCCGGCCAGGATACCGAGGACCTGCCGCGCACCGCGGCCGAACTGCCCCAAGTCGGCGGCAACGCTCCGGGCCGCGCGCATCGCCTCTTTCCGGACGGCCCGGGCACTGGCGGCGCGGAGCGCGTACTCGTTGTAGCCCTGGACGGCCAATGCCGGGATGAGCGCCAGGACGACCAGGCCCACGATCCGCTTCGTCAGTGACATCGAGGACTTCGTCCTGGGCCTTGGTACCCCCGTCGCGCGTCTCGGGACCTGCCCACCCAAGTAGGCTCGGTTTCCGGGATGGCCATGGCGATCCGTAAGGGACGCGAGGTCACGTGCTCCGCACCTGATCCTTGCGCCCCTCGATCATGGAGCGGATGCGCGTCGCCATGGACTCTATCGGGAACGGCTTGGTGAGCACCGCCATGCCGGGGGCGAGCTGACCGTTGCCGAGGATCGCGTTCTCGGCGTAGCCGGTGATGAACAGCACCTTCAGGTCCGGCCGCGATACCCGGGCGGCATCGGCCATCTGCCGGCCGTTCATCCCCCCGGGCAGCCCGACGTCGGTGACCAGCAGGTCGATGCGCACGTTCGACTGCAGCACCTTCAGGCCGGCCGCACTGTCGGCGGCCTCGATGGCCGTGTAGCCGAGTTCCTCCAGGATGTCGGTGACCAGCATCCGCACGGTCGGTTCGTCGTCGACCACCAGCACCGTCTCACCCTGCTCAGACCGGGGCATGGGGTCGAGCGGGGCCGACCGTTCCTCCTCCTCGGCCTCGCCGTAGTGCCGGGGCAGGTAAATGCACACCGTCGTGCCCTGCCCGACCTCGGAGTAGATGCGGACCTGCCCGCCGGACTGCTGGGCGAAACCGTAGATCATCGACAGGCCGAGCCCCGTGCCCTCGCCGATGGGCTTCGTCGTGAAGAAGGGTTCGAACACCCGCGCGATCACCTCCGGCGGCATGCCGGTCCCGGTGTCGGTGACGCTGAGCGACAGGTACTGCCCCTCCGGGATGCCCTGCTTCCTGGCGGCCTGATCGTCGAGCCACTTGTTGGCCGTCTCGACCGTGATGTGCCCGCCGTCCGGCATCGCGTCGCGAGCGTTGATGCACAGGTTGAGCAGGGCGTTCTCAAGCTGGGACGGGTCCACCAAGGTCGGCCATAGGCCGGACGCGCCTACCACCTCGACCGGGATGCCGGGCCCGACGGTGCGCTGGATCATCTCCTGCATGCCGGCGACGAGCCTGTTCACGTCGGTGGGCTTGGGGTCGAGGGTCTGACGCCGCGAGAAGGCGAGCAGGCGGTGGGTCAGGGCCGCGGCGCGCTTCGAGGCGCCCTGGGCGGCCGCCATGTAGCGTTCGAGGTCCGTGAAACGCCCTTGCTGCATGCGGTTCTGCATCATCTCCAGGGAGCCTGAAATGCCCGCAAGGAGGTTGTTGAAGTCGTGCGCCAGTCCGCCAGTCAACTGGCCGACCGCCTCCATCTTCTGAGACTGCCGCAGCCTCTCCTCGGTCTCGACCAGGACGGCCGACCGCTCGGCGACACGCTGTTCGAGCGTATCGTTCAGGCTCCGCAACGCGGCGATGGCCCGGTCGCGCTCCGCCTCGACGCTGCGGCGCGTCTCGACGTCGAGGAGGACGCCCGGGAAGCTCTGGGGCGTGCCGTCCGGTGCGTGGTCGACGCGCCCGTTCGCCTCCAGCCAGTAGTATTTCCCGTCCGTGCGCCGGACCCGGTACTGATGGGCATAGGCTCCGCCCCGGGCGATGACCTCGTCGATGGCCTCGGCAAGGCCCGCCTGGTCGTCGGGGTGGACCGTTGCCACGATCTGCGCCAGCGGGATGCCATCCCTGCCGAGCGTCGGGTCGAGCCCGAAGGCGTCGGCGAACGCATCGTCGACCGTGAAGCGGTCCGTCGTGAGGTCCCAGTTCCAGGTTCCGATGATGGCGCCCGCCGCGAGCGCCAGTTGCACCCGCTCCACGTTTCTCCGGGCGAAGGCCTCGCTGGCGCGCAGTCGTTCCTCGGCCGTACGGCGTTCGGTGACGTCGTTGAAGATGAGCGCGATCTGCCGGTCGGCCGCGTCCCCGACCGGGACTGCCCGGACGTCGAACCAACGACCGAACGCCTTGGCGTAGCTCTCGAAGTTCTCCGGCTCCCGGGTTCTCGCGACGCGTCCGTAGGCCTCGAACCAGAAGCGCTCCAGGTCGGGGGCGAACTCGGTGACCCACTTGCCGCGCAGGTTGACCCCGGCCTCGCGCTCGAAGGCTGGATTGGCTTCGATGAACAGGTAGTCGACCGGCACGTCGTCTGCATCGAACTTGACCTGCACGATGGCGAAGGCGGCCTGGACGGTATCGAGGATCGTGCGGAAGCGTTCCTCGCCCTTCCGCAGCGCCTCCTCGACCTTCCGCCGCTCGGTTTCGTCCCGTGCGATCTTGAGGAAGCCGAGCTCCCTACCGGCCGCGTCGCGCAACACCCGCAACGACCCGTTGAGGAAAGCCCTGCCGCCGTCCTTGCGCGCATGCCAGCGGACGTCCGGCGACTGGCCGTCCAGGCGCGCGCAGGCCGCTTCCTTGGCCGGCTGGCCCGCCTGGACATCCTCCGGCGTGAACAGCACGTCGGCGCTCCGCCCGATGATCTCCCCGGCGTCGTAGCCAAAGATCTCTGCCGCCCCGGCCGACCAGCTCGTAATAGTCCGCTGGCCGTCGAAGGTCAGGATGGCATAGTCGGTGGCCGCCTCGACGATGAGGCTCAGTCGCTGCTCGCGCTCGCGCAGTTCCTCGGTCGCCGCATGCATCTCGGTGACGTCGTTGCCCTCGACGAAGATGCCGGTGACGGATCCCGCCTGGTCGCGGATGGGCTGGTAGATGAAGTCGATGATCCGGCGCTCGCTCGGCGCGCCGGGCGTACGCTCCAGCCAGATCTCGACCCCCCGTCCGATGAACGGCTCACCGGTCGTGTAGACCCGGTCGAGCAGGTCGAAGAACGGCTGCCCGTCGATGTCCTTGAGGGCTTCCCGAACGGTGAGGCCGATCACGTCGCGGTCGCCGATCAGGCGCCGGTAGGCGTCGTTGGTCAACTCGAAGCGATGGCTCGGCTCGCGCACCACCGCCATGAAGCTCGGGGCCTGCTCGAACATCTCGCGCAGACGGTCTCCCTCTGCCCTCAGGGATACGTTGATCCCTCGCAGGGTGCCCTCCAGCCCCTTGCGTCGGGTGGTCTCGGTCAGGATCGAGATGACCCCGCCGACCCCGTTCGGTGCGGTCTCGTCGTCGATGGGGCTGAACCCATAGGTCCAGTAGGCGTCCTCAAGCCGACCGTTGCGCAGGATCGGCACGTGTTGGTCCTCGTACCAGGTGTGGCCGCCGCCCTCGCGGACCTTGGCCACCTCCGATCCGATGACGGGCCAGATCTCGCCCCAGCTCTCGGCGGCCGGCCGTCCGAGGGCGGAGGGGTGACGTTCCGGGCCGGCCGATGGCACGAATCCGTCGTTGTAGAAAAAGATCCCCTCCGGTCCCCAGAAGATCTGCATGGGGTGGTGGCTGTTGAGCAGCAGTCGGATGGCCGTGCGCAGGCCCGACGGCCAACGCTCCGGCGGGCCGAGCGAGGTCGAGCCCCAATCGAAGGCGCGCATCCGCGTCGCCATCTCACCCGGGCCGGAGAGGAAGGACATCATCGGTCGGTTCCCCGGGCTTCGGGCAGGATGGCATCCGGTCGTGCCTTCGGGGGCGCGCCGGGCTCCGTCGCCTCAACGGCAACGATCCTGCCGTCCCTCGCGTAGGTCGCCCCGAGGACGGTCCGGAAGTGCTTTCTCACCCGGGCGTGGCAATCGCAGGCGGCGGCCTCCGTTCGTGCCCTGTCGAGCATATGGATGCGTCCATGGCCGAGATGGATCAGGCCCTCGCGCTGGAGCTCGGCGAGTACCGCGGCGATGCGCGAGCGGCCGACCCCGAGCATGCTGCCCACCACGACCTGCGTAACCGGCAAGGCATCGGTCCCGAGCCGGTCCTGAAGGCCAAGGAGCCAGCGCAGCACGCGCTGCTCGATGGGGTGGCCGGCGTTGCAGGCCACCGACTGCAGGACCTGGGCGAGCATGCAGTCGGCGTAGCGCACGAACAGGTCGTTCAGCGTGGGCGATGCCTGCTTGGCCTCGCGGAGGCGGTCGGCATCCATGCGGAGGGCCGAACCCTCGACGAGGACGACGCAACGGGTAAAGGCCGGCAGATACCCTTGGCTCACCACTCCGCCGATGGCGCCCTCGTGCCCGACCGTAGCGGTCTCGACGGTGCGGTCTCCGCCCAGGCGAACGACGAGGGTCGCCACGGTCCGGTCAAGGGGGAACGTGACGTGCGAGACATCCTCGTCCACCTCGAACAGCGTGTCTCCACGAAGATGGTCGCGTCGTATGACATGCGGTTCAAGCAGTGCCGCGTCGGGCGCGGCGAGCGCGGACAGGAGCAGGTTTCCCTCGAAGGGATGGGGCGGGTGCCTCAAGGTCGGGCTCGGTGTTCGCAGCCGGCCCATGCGCGTCCGGGGAACGGCGTATGCCATGCGCATCGATTGTCCACAATCGGACGATTGATTGCTTTCGGGAACGTGATGTGATCGCCGGCCTCACCAAGCGTTCGACGGTTTAGCTCTCGCCTTTATTAGCCCGAACCGGCTCGGCATGGACCGTACGCTCAGCGGTCGGCGTTCCGCTTGATCGTCCCCGGGTTGTCGCAGCCACCTTCGAGACGTCCGGCCGGGTCGGGTTGGAACACGGGAAGGCACCGCAACCTTGCCCCGGTGGGGCACGTCTCATGCGGGAAGGCATTTAGAATGCAGGGCTACGCAACCTCTTTCGGTCTCGGCTTCGTGGCAGGGATGCGCAACATGACGGCGTGCGCCGCCCTGGCCTGGGCCGCCTCGGAGGGCCGCACACGGGGAAACCTTATCCCGGCCGGCCCCGGCGTCCGCATGCTCGCCACGGGGGCGGCAATCGCCGAGATGGCCGGGGACAAGATGCCGTTCGCTCCGGATCGGCGCGTCCCGCCGTCCTTCGCGTTCCGGATCGCCGTCGGCGCGTTCGGTGGGTGGGCGTTGGCCGTGCACCGTTCGTCCCCTGAAATCGGGGCGCTCGCGGGTGTCGGAGGTGCGGTCGCCGGCACGCTCCTCGGACGGGCCGCACGGGGCCCGAACTCGCGCACGGGGCGCGGCCGCACCAAGGGCCTCGTCGAGGATGCGATCGCCGTCGGCCTCGCCGTGCTGGTTATCTCTTCGTCCGAGCGCCAACCTCAAACAAGCGATTCGACCTTCCGAAGCCTCAGCACCTAGTGCTCGAAATCTGATGCTTGGTACCGTCTGCTGCCGACCCGACTTGGTCGTAGCGAGTAGCCCCCGTGATTCCTACAAGCAGACACTAATCTGCGCTGCCGTTCGATTTCGAGTGCGAAAGTTATGCGCTCCGTACCAGTCGACCAAACCAAAGATCGATCTTGAACTGTAGATCGGCATTGCACCGGCATGACCGGGATCGCGAACGTTGTCCGCTGCAACCAGCGCAGTGGCGGCTCGGATCTGCGGAGCCGTGTAACCTTCGGCGTACGCGGAGCGAAGGTCTCAGAGCGTCGACCGGCAGTTAGCGAGTCTACGCCAGCGGTCAATCTTTGGGTGACAAGATGGATGATCCTCGCACCGTGATAAACCGTCGTGCCCTCTTAAGCACAGGTGCCGCCGTCTTTGCGTCCAATGTTTTCGTACCCTCGGCTCAAGCTGCCCCTGTCGCTCCGGAATTTGTCGGTATCGAGGGCTGGCTCAACAGCCGTCCCCTCAGCATGCAAGGACTACGCGGCCAGGTCGTGCTGATCAATTTTTTTGCCCGTGCTTGTTCCAACTGCATTGCAGCCATGCCCTATATTCGAGCATGGCACTCGCGGTATCAACAACAAGGATTTACCGTCGTCGGTATCCACACGCCAGAATTGCCGGCGGAAAAATCCCGACCGGCTTTGGAAGCTGCAGTACGACGTTTCGGTCTAAACTACCCAATTGCGGTTGACAATGATTCGAGTACATGGAATGCGTGGGGTAATAATTATTGGCCGACAGAATATATTGTAGATAAACAGGGTATAATTGTTTATTCTCATATTGGTGAAGGCGCTTACTCCCAGACCGAAGCGCTTATCCAGCGCCTCGTAGTCGCGTAAAACGTAGAAGAGGCGCGGCGCAATCGACGGGAATGTGCCGAAACCGACGATCTTTCCTGCCGGAACTGGTGTCGCCTTTCATACCTCGATTTGTCGAAAGCATAACGTCTCGAAACCACCCGATCCGGTCGTGGCGCGGATGGGCGAGTTGCAACCCAACTTCATCATAGAGCCCCGCTGCTGGGTTCCCGGAAGCGGGCGCTCGTTCGACGATAAACCGGCAGCAACGCGCTTCGAACGGAGGTGGAGTTACGTGTGCTGAGCCTGATCCTTACCCGCCTCGATCAGGGAACGGATGCGCGCAGCCATCGTGTCGATGGCGAAGGGCTTGGTCAGCACCGCCATGCCGGGGGCGAGATGCCCGTTGCCGAGGACGGAGTTTTCCGCATAGCCGGTGATGAACAGCACCTGGAGATCGGGACGCGACACCCGCGCTGCATCGGCCATCTGCCGCCCGTTCATGCCCCCGGGCAGGCCGACATCTGTCACGAGCAGGTCGATGCGCACGTCCGATTGCAAAACCTTCAGCCCGGCCGCGCTGTCGCCGGCTTCAATGGCCGTGTAACCAAGTTCCTCCAGGATATCCGTGACCAGCATGCGCACGGTCGGCTCGTCGTCGACGACGAGGACGGTCTCGCCCTGCTCGGAGCGCGCTAGCATCTCCGGCATGGCGTGGCTGGTTTCCTCCCCAACCTCGCCGAAGTGGCGCGGCAGGTAGAGGCATACGGTCGTGCCCTGCCCGACCTCGGAGTAGATCCGTACCTGTCCGCCCGATTGATGGGCGAATCCGTAGATCATCGACAAGCCCAGGCCCGTGCCCTCGCCCAACGGTTTCGTCGTGAAGAACGGGTCGAAGGCGCGCTCGATGACCTGGGGCGTCATACCCGTGCCGGTGTCGGTGACGCAGAGCGAAAGGTATTGCCCTTCCGGGACAACCTGCTGGCGCGATGCCGGCCCATCCATCCACCTGTTGGCGGTCTCGACCGTGATGCGGCCACCATCCGGCATCGCATCCCGAGCATTGATGCAAAGGTTGAGAAGCGCGTTCTCAAGTTGGGAAGGATCGACCAAGGTCGGCCAAAGGCCAGAGACGCCGATGAACTCGAATGGGATCGCCGGACCGACCGTGCGCTGGATCAGCTCCTGCATGCCCGACACCAGTCGGTTCACGTTGGTGGGTTTGGGATCGAGGGTCTGACGACGGGAAAAAGCCAGGAGGCGGTGCGTCAGAGCTGCGGCGCGTTTAGCGGCCCCCTGGGCGGCCGCCATGTAGCGCTCGACGTCATTGAACCGACCCTGCAGCATGCGGCTTTGCATCAGCTCCAGAGACCCGGAGATGCCTGCCAACAGGTTGTTGAAGTCGTGTGCCAATCCACCCGTTAGCTGCCCCACCGCCTCCATCTTTTGCGACTGGCGCAGGGCCTCCTCGATCCTCTCCCGCTCAGCGCTCTCGGCTCGTAGCCGGTCGTTCGCCTCGGCGAGATCGCGTAGATGCGCTCGCTGCTCGCTCAAGTCGGTCAGGACACCGCAGAGCAAGGGCGTGACGTCATCGCGTTGCAGGCGGCTGAGGGAGAGGTTGACCGGTAGGCTGATAGCGCCAGGGACAATCAAGGCCAGTTCGCCGCGAACAGCGCCATCCATCGCGCCTTCGAGCAGGCGCTGGAACGTCGGCAGATCCGCGCTCAGAACGAACGCATGCAGCGCCTGCCCGATGACATGCTCCTGCGAGACGCCGAGCATCTCGGCCAGACGCAGGTTGCAGTACAGGATCGTTCCATCGGCGCCGAGGGTTAAGGCACCTTCCTGGATCTGCTCGATGAGGACGCGATAGGGACGGTCTGCGTTCTCCAAGGTGTAGATGAGACGCTCGCCAGTGGCGTCCTCGACGACGACGGCATCGAAGTCACCGCGTTGGATCGCGGCCACGGTCTCCTCCGCCTCCTCCAGACGCGCCTCGACGACCTTCAATCGGACGCGCAGTTCCGCAGCCGTCAATCCGAACGGATCAGCGTCCATCGGCGGCCTTCCGAAGCGACATTGGCAGGTCGAGACCGGAGAGAACCCTAGCCTCGTCGGAGAGGTCCCCAATCAGGCGCTTAACCGGCAAAGGTTCCAGCCTGAGCAGCGTCGGGGCGGCGACGACTTGGTGCTTCTCGGCGAGATGGGGTTGCTGGAAGATATCGATGGTGGAGAGGTCGACCCGCCCGGCAAGTTGCTCGTCGCAGATGCGGCGCAGGTTCGCGATGGCGCGCTGCGAGCGCGGGGTCATGCCGGCCACGAACAGCCGCAGCACATACCGTGGTGGTGGATCGAAACCCTTTACCTCCTCGCTCAAGTGGTCCTGGCTTTCGGACGAAGATCGAGCCCAACCAAAACCTTCTCAGTGTTCGAGAGGTCGCCAATGATCCGCTTGAGCGGCTCAGGCAAACGACGCACCAGGGTCGGGATAGCAAGAATCTGGTCGCCCGCCGCAAGCTTGGGGTTCTTCATCAGGTCTATGACCTCGATGTCGTACCGGCCGGGTAGATGCTCTTCGCAGATGCGTTTCAGGTTGGACAACGCAGCCATCGACTTCGCTGTCTGACCCGCCACGTAGAGGCGCATGTGATAGGGACCGGGATCAATCTCGTCGCCGGTGATCGGGTCCTCGCTCATTCGGCTGCGCTCCGTCGTACCGTAATCGCCCGGCGCTCCACCCCCAGCAGCGTCTCACGGGTGTCATCCTCATCCCGCAGGACGCCCTCTTCCTCCTCGGCCACCGCTAGGCTGGCGCGCAGTTCCGCGATTTGCCGCTCGATAGCCTGACGTTGTCGGATGACCTCGCGCTTACGCCGTTCGGCCTCTTGGGTCCGCCGCAGGGCAATCGCCTGTTCCTCTGCTTCCTGGACGACGCGTGCCGTCCCCGTCAGCACGCCGGCCGGTCCGACATACGCATCGACGAGCTTGATCCCGGCCGCCGACATCTGGAACTCACGAACCTGGTTGGAGTGGCTCATGCCACGGGCCTTGATTACGTAGAGAGTGCGTGTGCGCTCGCCGTTGGCCTCGACATCGATGAGCTTGATCCACGCGTCCATCAGTGAGGACAAGCCGAGGTCCCCGACCTGATCGAAGGTGCCATCCGTACGAAGGCTGGTGAACACCGCCGTGATCCCGCGGCTCTTCAGCATGTCGACCATGCGAAGAAGCGTCGCCTGCAACTCGACCGCCGGCCCACGCAAGGCCGAGATTGGATCGATGACGACGATAGTCGGCCGGAAGCGCTCAATATCGCGATGCATCCGCGCCAGATGCGTTTCCAGGCCGAATAAGGTCGGGCGAGCGGCTTCGAAGCGCAGTAGGCCACCGTCGACATGCGGCTTGAGGTCCACGCCGACGGAGAGGGCGTTGCGGCAGATCTGCGCACCACTCTCCTCGAAGACGAACGACATGCAGCGCTCGCCGCGCCGGCAGGCCGCGTCGACGAGGTGCGAACTGATCGTGGTCTTCCCTGTTCCGGCCACCCCCGAGACGAGGATGCTGGAGCCGCGGTAGAACCCACCCGGCGCGAGCATCGCGTCAAGCCCATCGATGCCGCTCGATACGATATCGTTCGAAACCTCGTAGTCGAGTTCGGCGGACGTCACGGGCAGGACGCTGATGCCATCCTGATCGATCAGGAAGGGGTACTCGTTGGTGCCATGCGCCGAACCACGGTACTTCACCACTCGCAGGCGGCGCGTCGTAACCTGATCCTCGACACGGTTATCGAGCAGGATCACGCAGTCGGAAACGTACTCTTCCAGGCCCTGACGCGTGAGCTGGCCGTCACCGCGCTCGCCAGTGATGACGGCAGTCAGGCCGCGGTCCCGAAGCCATCCAAACAAGCGCCGAAGCTCGGCGCGCAGGATGCTCGCGTCAGACAGTCCGGCAAACAGGGTCTCGATGGTATCGAGCACGACGCGCTTGGCGCCGATGGTGTCGACGGCATAGCCGAGGCGGATGAACAAGCCTTCGAGGTCGTACTCACCGGTTTCCTCAATTTCGCTGCGCTCGACGCGAACGTGGTCGATGGCGAGCTTGCCGTCAGCCACCAGTGCATCGAGGTCGTAGCCAAGAGAGGCGACATTGGCAGCGAGATCCTCGGCGCGCTCCTCAAAGCTCATGAACACGCCCGGTTCGTCGAACAACGTCGCGCCGTTCACCAGGAAGGTCACGGCGAACAGGGTCTTGCCGCAGCCAGCTGCGCCACACACGAGCGAGGGACGTCCCGCAGGTAGGCCTCCGAAGGTGACGTCGTCGAAGCCAGAAATGCCGGTTCGCGCTTTTGGTAAGAAGCGCCCCATGGAAACGTCAGGCGTCACGTTTCATATCCTTTGCTCCCGGCTGCCCCTGCAAAAGGGCGCCTGGGGTCACTTGCGCGATCCGGTCTCGTAACGCCGTCTCGATGAAATTCGTCAAGCTGCGGTTGTCACGCCGTGCACACTCCCGCGCTGCGATGAGAAGGGCAGGCTCGATCCGAAGGGCGAGTGGGGTCTTCAAAATCATCCTTCCGAAACCCGGCGTAGCGGGCTTGGCCTAACTCTTGGTATCGCGAGCAGCAATACGACGATAGCACTTGTCACGGGAAGGTGTCCCTGAGGGGCATGCCACTATGTCGTCAACAGCTTCTGTATACGCTCGTCCGGAAGCCGACTGGCTGAAAACCACCCGTATTTGCCGTGGTTCTCTGTCTTGCCAAGCCAACTGCAAGCAGGCGTTCCCAAAAAAGAAAGGGCCGCCCAAAGGCGGCCCCGAGATCAAACCGTGCCGGAATGTCAGTACCCGCAGCCGTAGGGCGAATACCCGTAGCCACCGCCATAGCCGTAGCCGACCGGCTGGCCGTAGCCATAGCCGCCACCATAACCACCGCCGTAGCCGTAACCGACCGGACGAGCGTAGCCGTATCCGCCGTAACCATAACCACCGTAGGCGTTCGATGCGATGGCGCCCGCCGCGAGGCCGGCGATGCCAAGCCCGATGGCGGCACCCGGTCCGATCCCCCGGCGCCCGTAGCCGCCACCGTAATATCCGCGGCCATACCCACCGCGGTACCCGCCGTAGCCACGACCATAACCGCCGCCGAAGCCGACGCCCCTATACCCGCCGAAACCGCGACCGAACCCGCCGCGACCGAAACCGACTCCCCTGTACCCGCCGCCGAAGCCACGACCGAACCCGCCGTGACCGAACCCACCACGGCCAAAGCCGCCGCCATGACCGAAGCCACCACCATGACCGAAGCCACGAGCCTCAGCGGATGGCGATGCTAATACGCCAAGGCCCAAGGCTGCCGTCGCAACAAGAGCAATCTTATTCATGCGCAAAGAATTTCCGGAGATGTTTTGCATAATTTAAGAACGGTGTCGGAACCACGACAGTTCCATATTCGTCAGGCTAAAACACTACGTAACAGACCATGCAGTCACTGCCCTCGGTTTGTACCGGTATAGAATGACTACGCGAAGCACGATGCTTGAGGTGAACGCATTACGCATTCAGACGGCGGGTCGTGATGCGGATACGCGGCCTAACGACCGTGGAGACGGCTTGACAGGGCGGCATCAACTACGGTGGCGGAGCGCATCGGCGATGGCCAGGATCACGGGCGCACGCTGTCGCCGGCATCCCGACGCCGCGTAGGCAGCACTCCATTCGCCGGCAAGGCCACCAGCGCCGTCATGGGAATGGTGACGCCGGTCGACCTTGCGCCCCCCTCGCTACCTTGGATGGCGCGGTGCCATACTGGGGTCAGGCCGGGCTCGCGAAGAAGAAGGCCAGGCCGAACAGGACGTAGACCCCGAGCAGCAGGAGGCCTTCGAACCACGTGGTTTCGCCGTCGCGGGCGATGGCGTTGACGATGAAGGCGGTGCTCGCGATGCCGAACAGGTGCAGCGGGTTCGAGAACACCAGCGACATCGGGTGGCCAAGCGCCCAGGAGATGATGGCCAAGAGCGGTGCCAGCACCAGCGCGACCTGGATGGCCGAGCCGATGCAGATATTTAAGACGAGCCCCATGCGGTCCTCATGGGCGAACCACGCCGCCGCGAACAGGTCGCCGGCCGTGCCGACCAGGGCCAGCACGATCACGCCGAGAAACATAGGCGAGAGGTGCAGGCTCCCGGCGGCCTCAGTGATCGTCCCCGAGAGCATCTCGGACTCGAAGGCGATGGCGACCGTCGCGGCGATCAGGACCCCGATGGCGAACGGCAGGCTCCAGTCGGCCTCGCCGCTGCCCTTGTCGTTCGAGAACACGTCGCGGTGGGTGACCAGCGTGAAGGCGAGGTTAGCGAGGTAGAGCAGCAGGAGAACGACGGAGACGCCGAGGCTGACCTCCTCGTCGGTGATGCCCAGCGTTTTGCCCTGGCCGGACATGCGTCCGCTTAGGTCGAACACCGCCGGCAGCAGCAGGGCGATGACGACGAGGATCAGCAGGGTCGACAGCAGGCCGGCGCGCTCGGCGTTGAACTTCTGCCGCTCCCGTGTCGCCCCGCCGACGATGATGGCGAGGCCGAGCCCGAACAGGCTGGTCCCCATGATAGACCCGGCGATCTGCGCCTGCACCACCGCGGCCTCGCCGCGCAGCAGGACGAACAGCGCCAGGACGAGCTCGGCGATGCTACCGAAGCTGACGGTGAGCAGACCGCCGATGGCAGGCCCCACCCGGTCGGCAAGCTGGTCGGTGGCGCGTCGGACCCACTCCGCCAGAACGGCGATGGCGAGGGCGCTGGAGGCGAACACCAGGAGCGGCGAGGCCCCGACGAGGTACTTCAGCGCCGCCGAGATCGGGATGAGGACGAGGAGGAGGGTGAAGACCATGTGGGGTTACGATATCCGATGGAGGTGTACCGGCCGACGCGGGCCGGTGCCGTAGGCGTCGTCTCTCAGCCGGCGCGCAGCGTGCGCCGCGCGACCATGCCCAGCGTCGAGCCCTGGACGATGATGGTGAAGAGCACCACCGCGTAGGTCGCAGCCAGGATCGCGGGCTTGGCGTCGCTTTCCGGAATGGACAGGGCCAGCGCCACCGAGATGCCGCCGCGCACCCCCGCCCAGGTCAGGAACGGCACGTTGCGCGGCGAGAGGTTGCCACCCCAGCGGAACATGAGCAGCGGCGTCGAGACGGCCACCAGACGGGCGATGAGGACGATGGGGACGGCGCAAGCGGCGAGGACCAAGCCGCTCACCTCGAAGCGCAGCACCAGCACTTCTAGCCCGATCAGCAGGAACAGGACCGAGTTCAGCACCTCGTCGATCAAGGTCCAGAGGGCGGAGACGTAGCCCTGCGTCCGCTCGCTCATCGCGTCGCGCGGGGCCCGGTCGCCGACAAGGAGCCCTGCGGCGACCACCGCGAGGGGGCCGCTGAAGTG
Organism: Methylobacterium sp. WL12; assembly: GCF_008039475.1. NCBI lineage: Bacteria > Pseudomonadati > Pseudomonadota > Alphaproteobacteria > Hyphomicrobiales > Methylobacteriaceae > Methylobacterium > Methylobacterium sp. WL12. Next base: position 39,201 of record NZ_VRUW01000023.1, read on the forward strand.
GAGCTTCTGGGCGAGCGCGTAGGTCCCGGCGACCAGCGCCAGGGTTATCAGCACCTCGACGGGGAAGTCGTCGATGGCGCGCATCGCCCGATAGGCGACGTAGCCGGTGACTACCCCGAGGACGAGGCCGCCGCCGGCCTCCTGCACGAGCAGCTTGGCCACGCCACCGGCGCTCGTGGTCTCCCCGCCCGAGCCCGCGGCGAAGGCCACCAGAACCGTGAACAGCACGATGCCGATGCCGTCGTTGAACAGGGCCTCGCCTTGCATCTCGACCTCCAACGCCTCGGGAACCTTCACGTTCTTGAGGGTCGCCAAAACCGCTACCGGATCGGTCGGGCTGATCAGCGAGCCGAATACAAAGGCCCAGGCGAGCGGGACCGGCCTGCCGATGGCGTCGGCCGCCAGCCAGAACGCGCCGCCGACGAGGGCCGTGGATATCAGGGTGCCGACCAGCGCCAGCGTCGCGACGGCCCAGGCTCGGTCGCGGAGCATGCGCAGGTCGAGGCTCATGGCGCCGGCAAACAGCAGGAACGCCAGCATGCCGTTCATCACCACGTCGGTGAAGTCGACCTGGCCGAGCACCTGGGTGAGGTCCGCGTAGAGGTGCTGGGCCGGGAAGGCGAGGTCGAGGCCGACGAGCGAGAGCGAGGCGAGCAGCCCCATCACGAGCAGGCCGATGGTGTGCGGCATCCGCAGAAAGCGACGGTTCAGCCAGCCGAACAGGGCCGAGAGGGTCAGCAGCAGGGCAGCGAGGTCGAAGATCGAGATCATGGGAATCTCCGACCCGCATCAAGGCGGGCTATGGGGCAGTTTTCGGTCCGTGCGCTCATCGCGGCTGCAGTCGTTCGGTCATCCCCGCCGCGGCAAGAACCGCGTTGGCCGTGGCGACGTCCTCGGCGCTTCGCTGAACAGGTGTCGTCGGGGTTTCGCCGGCCCGACGGCATAGGCGGACAAGATAAGGGAAGTGATCCGAGCCGAAGGCGTCGAGGCGCTCGATGGAAACCGTCGCGAAGCCGCCCTCGTGGAAGACTTGGTCGAGCGGCCAGCGCAGCCAGGACGAGTGCGCGTTCCAGGTCGCGACGTAGCCATACCCGCGGCGTGGGTCGATCAGCCCGGACAGCCTAGCCATGCGCTCCACCGCGATCTCCCAGGGCGTCGCGTTGAGGTCGCCGGCGAGGATGCCGGGCTCGACCCGTTCGCGCAGCACAGACGCCGCTGCGTAGAGCTGGGCGTCCCGTCCGCGAGCGGATTGCCAGGGCTGCGGCGGCTTCGGGTGAAGACCGATGAAGTCGATGACCTCGCCGCTGCGCAGGGTGACGCCGGTCACGACAGCCGGAGTGTCCTGCCCTCCGAGATGCCGGATGCCGCCGTTTACCAGGGGCAGCCGCGAGAAGAAGTGGATGCCGTAGTACGACCCCGTGATCCGCTGCAGGGCATGGGGCATCGACGCGAGCACGGGCTTCAGGGCCTCGTCCCACCACGCGTCGGTCTCCATCGCGAGGAACAGGTCGGGCTCCTCCCGCGCGACGGCCTCAACCAGCGGCGCGGCGTTCCGGTTCCCGAACTGCACGTTCGCGATCAGCACCGAGAGACGGCGCTCGGCCGGGCATGCGTCGACCCGCATCCCACCCGTGGGCCGATAAGGCCACAGGATCCAGGCGTTGACCGCCAGTGCGAGGGTTGCGAGCGCAAGAGCCGGAAGGGTCGACCTCGGAGATCCCTTGAGGAAGGGGAACAAGGCCAGACCGACGACCAACGAGCCGACAGCGAAGGGCAGGCGCGGGAAGTCGAGCAGCCGGACCGCCCACCATTCGGTCGGGATCAGCGGGATCAGGCTCGCGGCGGCCAGGACGGTTGCGAGCAGGATGAGCGTATTGCGGACGAGGGCCTTCACGAACGGCGCTCGGCAGGTTGGCCCGTCTCCGGGCGGGCTACGCCGGTCAGGCCGTCCCCGCGGTCGGACAGCGTCTTGAGCACGCTGATCGAGCCGTCTGTCTCAAGCACGACCGCGGAGGCCTGCGATAGGTCGTCGAGCCCTTCCGTGCGCAGGGCGGAGAGCACGTCGTCCCGTGTCAGCCGCTGGCGGCGCATCGCACCCTCGACCAGCTGTCCCTTGTGGGCGAGCAACGTCGGCTCGGCCTTGACCAGCGACCGGACCCACGCCGAGCGGACGCTCGACCAGGTGATCAGGTACTGCAGGCCGATGAGGGTCGCCAGGGCGAGCACCCCTTCCAGCAGCGCGACCGACTTCGTCAGGACGATGGACGACAGCGTCGAGCCGAGCGCCACGGTCACAACGAGGTCGAAGGCGTTCAGCTTGGTCAGGGTGCGCTTGCCCGAGATCCTGAGGAACAGGATCAGCGCGACGTAGGCCAAGGGCCCGACCACGATGACCCTGAGCAGGCCGGACCAAGTGTCGAAGAACATGGAAGGCGGCCTCCGGGTGTGTTCCCCGGAGGGATGGGCATCGACATGCGGGCTTCCCGTCGGGGAGGTCCGCGGACGTTCCGATCAATCGCCGGTCATCGCATGTCCTTCGGCAGGTGCTTGATCGGGTCCGTCCTGCCGCCCTGGCTCTTGCCCTGGACCGAACCCTCGGACTGCATGACGTCGGTCGAGGATTGGATCGCGCTCGGCGGCGCGACCTGACCGTTGCCCTCGTGGCGCGCGTTTCCGGCGCCCTTCGTCGTCGAGGTTCCGGAGGGCAGCGTCCCGGGGGTCGGCTGGTCGATGGAGCTGGCTGCCGACTGGGCGACCGCGGGGCCTGCAAGCGCCACGCCGGAGGCGAGCATGACGGTTCCGACGATGCGCCTGACAACGGGACCGGACGCCAGCAGGGTGAAGTTGGGCGAGCTCATGCGAAACGTCCTGTCGGTTCGGCGGTCATCGGGGGTCCCGATCTGAAACCCCGCCGAACCCGTTGGTTCCTGTTCCTGACGCGAAACCCATGATGCGGGACGATCCGCTTGCAGGTGGTCCGTCCGACCTTCCATGTCATCGCCGCGGCCGGCGAGGCATGGAGCGACGATGCCACGGCGGGCCGGCCCACCCATGAAAGGGGTAGGCCGGCCGTGGTGTCGGGTTACTTCGGCATCAGGACGCTGTCGATGACGTGCACGACGCCGTTCGACTGGAACACGTCGGCCTGCTCGACGAAGGCGCCGCCGCCCTTCTGGTCGATCAGCGCCAGCCGGTCGCCGTCCATCTTCACGGTCAGCACCTGGCCCTCGACCGTCTTCAGGTTGGCCTCAGTACCGCCCATCTTCGCCTTGGCCATGAGTTCCTTCGCGTCAAGCTTGCCCGGGACGACATGGTAGGTGAGCACGCCCGTCAGCGTCTTCTTCATGTCGGGCTTCAGCAGGGTGTCGACGGTGCCGGCCGGCAGCTTCGCGAAGGCCGCGTTGGTCGGGGCGAACACCGTGAACGGACCCTTGCCACTCAGGGTGTCGGCGAGCCCGGCGGCCTTCACGGCGGCGACCAGGGTCGTGAGGTTGCTGGCCTTGGAGGCGTTCTCGACGATGGTCTTGTCGGCCATCATCGGCGCCCCGCCAACCATGGGGGCGGTCTCGGCGAAGGCCGGCGCCGCGAAGGCCAGGCCGGAGGCGAGGAAGGCGGCGGTCAGGGTCGTACGCATCATCGAAAATCCTGTTGATGTCATCGAGGCTCGATCATCGAGGCTCATGACGACGTTACGGATCGATGTGGCTTCCGGTTTCGCCGCAATCATCACAAGAAAGTCATCCTCAAGCTGACTATGACCAAGGATTAATTTTCGTTCATGCCACGCATCGCGCCGGTGTACTGCGAGTCGCTTGTTATGAGAGACGTTGCCAAGTCCGTTTGTCGATCCGTTTCGTGGCGGTAACTTACGAAATGTTCATGGGGCGGGCGACGATTTTTCTGAACGTTTCCTGAACGAGGACGTTGTGGCCCCGAACCGTGCAGCCTTGAAGGGCACATGCCTGGCCCCGTGGTCCGGCATCCCGATCTGCACCTTCGAAGCCCTCACCCGGAGAACGTCTTGTCCTATCGCACCATCACCGCCGCCATCGCGCTCGCTTGCCTCTCAGTCCCGGCGCTCGCACAGACGGCGCCCGCAACCCCGACCACGGGCATGAGCTCGTCCTCCGACATGGGGATGAAGATGGCCGACACCGCGACGGTGAAGCTCAAGTACGTCACCGTGAAGCCGGCCGACGTGATGTCGTCCAAGCTCGTCGGCACGACCGTCTACAACAACAAGAACGAGACCGTCGGCGAGGTCGAGGACCTGGTGATCGAGAACGGCAAGACCCTGACCGGCGTCGTGGTCAGCGTCGGCGGGTTCCTCGGCATGGGCGAGAGCTACGTCGTGCTTGACCCGTCGACGCTCGCCATCAGCGATAAGGACGGCAAGTGGATGGTCCACGCCGACACCGACAAGGACACCCTGAAGAACGCGCCGAAGTTCACCTACTCGAAGATGAAGAAGTGATCCGCCACACGAAAGGAGCGACGACTATGAAGCACACCCTCCTCGCCTCGGCGCTTCTGGCCGGCCTCGGCCTTGGCGCCTCGACCCTGCCGTCCTCGGCGCTGCCCGTGAACGCGGCCGGCATCGGCACCTCGACCGGCTCCGACCTTGTTCAGGTGCGCATGTCCCGCCGGCAGATGCGGCGCCACCGCAGCAGCGGCGGCAACGCCAACATGCCGTCGCGCCGACCCGGTGCGAAGCAGTACGGCCAGACCACGGGCGGCCCGCGTCGCTGAGACGGTCCGACATCGCCCGCGTGGATCAAGTGTCCTCGCGGGCAAACGATGAAGCGCCGCCGGCTGGCTCATCCGCCACCGGCGGCTTTCGCATGAAACGGGACTCCGCATGATCTTCTCGGAAGCGCTGGGACGTCTGGAAGGGCTTGGCCGCTCGGCCGCCGCCCTCGTGCCGGGGCTCGTCATCGCGCTCGTCCTGTTCGGCGTCGGATTGCTGGTCGCACGCGGCGTCCGGGCCGCCGTTCGCAGGGCGGCGGAACTTCGGGAGGCCTCGCCCGGCTCGGCCGCGGTGCTCGGGCGCATCGCCGGCGGCATGACCATCCTGGTGTCGTTCCTGGTCGCGGCCTCGGTGGCTTTCCCCTCCGTCTCGGCCGCGGACCTGTTCAACCTCCTCGGCATTGGCGGCGTCGCCATCGGCTTCGCCTTCCGGGACGTGTTGCAGAACCTGCTGGCGGGCATCCTCATCCTGCTGACCCGCCCTTTCGTCATCGGCGACCAGATCCGCGCTGGTTCGCACGAGGGCACGGTCGAGGACGTCTGGGTTCGGGCGACGGTGCTGCGGACCTACGACAACCAGCGCATCCTGATCCCGAATGCGACGCTGTTCGTCGACAAGATCACGATCATGACTGCGCACGATACGCGCCGGCTCGCCTTCCCGCTCACCATCGGCAACGACGACGACATGAGGGAGGCCCGCCGCGTCATCGTCGAAGCCCTGCGCGGGACCGAAGGCGTGCTCGCCGACCCGCCACCGGAGGCGCTCGTGACCGGCCTCGGGGCGGCCGGCGTCGACATGTCGGCGCGGTTCTGGATCGACCCGCCACGGCGCCGCGACGCGGTGGATGCGTTCGATCATGCCATCTCGAACGTGAAGGACGCGCTCACCGCCGCCGGCATCGACCTTCCGTATCCCACGAGCCAGGTGCTGCTGCACGACCAGACCGAGGCGTCGGATGGCGACCGCACCCGGCAGCGCGAAGGCTGGCCCGCCGGCAAGAGCCCACCCCGCGCCCGCTGGGAAGTGCTCCGTGAGGCTCGTGCCGACTTCGAACGCGGAAAGCGCGAGGGCAGGGACTCCGAAGGGAAGGGAGACCCGGCATGAAGGCGCGCATCCAGGCCTGGATAGAGTGGCTAGGGGACCTATTCTGGCTCCGGCCGGCCCTGATCGTTCTCGGCTGCATCGCGCTGGCGCAACTCGGGATTTGGCTGGAGACGGCCCACATCGCCGGTTACGACGCCTCCTCGCCGAACCAGAACTGGGGCTATTCCGGTGGGGCCGAGGGGGCCCGGGCCCTACTCAGCGCGGTGGCGTCTTCGACCATCGGGGTCGCCGGAACGACCTTCTCCATCACCATCGCGGCCCTGACGCTGGCTTCAGGCCAGATGGGCCCGAGGCTCCTTCGCAACTTCACCCGCGACGCCCGCAACCAGATTGTCCTGGGCATCTTCCTCGGCACATTCGCCTACGCGCTGATGGTCCTGCGCACCGTGCGTACCGTGCAGGAGAGCCCGTTCGTCCCACATCTGGCGATCACCGGGGCGATGGTGCTGGCGCTGCTCTCGCTCGCCACCCTGGTCTGGTTCGTCCACCACATCGCCGCCAGCATCAACGTCGAGACGGTGGTCGACGCGGTCCATCGCGACCTCCTCTCCGCCGTCGAGGCGCGCACCCGCGACGGCGCAGGCATGACGCTCCCGGCCGTGCTACCGACCGGTGGTGGGGTCTCCACCGATGGCAGCGGTTACCTTCAAGCCGTCGACGAGGATGGGTTGGCTGGCTGGGCTCACGAGCACCGCGTCACCGTCGCCCTGCGGGTGCGACCGGGCGATTACGTGCCGAGCGGGTTTCCGGTCGCGTTCCTCTCCGCCGGGGTCGAGGGCGCGGAGCCGGCCATTCGCCGGGCACTGACGTTCGGGCGACGCCCCGCCGCCCTTCAGGACCTGGAATACTCGATCCGGCAGCTCGTCGAGATCGCGGTCCGGGCGCTCTCGCCGGGCATCAATGACCCGTTTACCGCCGGCAGCGTCGTCGACCACCTCGGCGACGCCCTGAGCCGCGTGGCGTCGCGGCATCTGCCGACCGGAGCGGTCGCGCGCGAAGGCGAGGTCGTGGTCGTCGTGCCGGTGACCGACTACGACGGCCTGTGCGATTCGATGTTCCACATGATCCGCCAGAACGCCGCCGGCTCGGTGCATGTGCTCGCCCGGATGCTCGACGTGCTCACCCGCATCGCCGAGGTTGAGCGGCTGACGAACCGGACCGCAGAGCTCGCCCGCCATGCGGATCTCGTCATCGCCGCGGCCAGACGTGACGTCGCCGATCCGCACGACCTTTCCGATCTGGAGGCACGGCATGTCCGCTTCGTGAAGATGCGCGAAGGCCACCAGCCCGCGTGAGGGCGCACGACATTCTCCGGTGCCACATCTTGGTTTCCAATCCATCGAAGGACGACCGAATGACCCGCTTCGCCCTCTCACTCCTCGTCGCGGCATTTCCCACGCTGGCGATTGCCGCACCCGTCGCCGAGCCACCCAAGGATGACGGCGTCCGGACCGGTGGGATGGGCGTCGGGACCCGCCCCACCGGTGAGGTCACGCGACCGGGCACGGACATGACGACCGCAGGGTCGGGCGCCGGGGAAGGGAAGCCTGGCGCCAAGGCCGGGGCGGTCGGATCGACCGGCGAGGGAGCCGCCAAGCCACGCTGATCGGCTGCGGCCGTTGGCCCGCGTGCAGTCGCATCGTCGCCGGCCACGGACATCCGTCGTCTTCTACCCTTCATGTCGGCGTGCGAGGAATCATGAGCGGAACCGCGGTCCGGATTGCCCGGCATGCCGCACGCGAGGCTTCGGCGGACCAGGTCAGCTTCGTGGCCTCGGGGGTCGCCTTCCGGGTCGCGTTGGCGGTATTCCCTGCAGTGGCACTGGTGGTCTGGCTAGGAAGCCGGTTGCTCGGCGCGGACGAGGTCCGCAACTTCCTTCAGGGCGCGATGCAGGCCGTGCCGGACAGCACGCGCGAGATCGTGCAGCAAGCCGTGGGCGCCTCGATGGCGAAGAATCCGGCGGATCGCGGAAGCGACCTCCTCGGCCCGGCCGCACCGCTTCTCGGCCTGGCCTTCACCCTGTGGAGCGCCAACAGCGGCATGCGTGCGCTGTTCAAGGCCCTCAACCTGATCTTCGACGAGGAGGAAGGCCGCGGCTGGCTGCGCTTCACCATCGTCACCCTGCTGTGCACGTTGGGGACCCTGGTCGTTCTGGTCTGCGCGATGACGCTGGCGGTCCTCGTGCCCCACGTGCTGCCGCAGGAGGGCCTCTACGCCGCGTTCTCTCCCCTGCGTTGGCCGGTCCTCTTCGCGGTGCTCGCGCTGGCGCTGGCGACGCTGTACCGGCTCGCCCCCTCGAACGGGCGCGAGGGGTGGCCGTTCGTCACCGTCGGGGGCGCCGTCGCCGCGCTCCTGCTGCTGCTGACCTGCGGCCTGTTCTCTTGGTTCACGGGCCGGTTCGCCAGCTTCGCCGTGACCTACGGCTCCCTCAGCACGGTCGTGGCCTTCCTGCTCTGGCTGTGGCTGTCATTCGTCATCGTGCTGTGCGGGGCGGAACTCGACGCGGCCATCGGCAGCGAGACCAGCCTCTACGGAGGCGGGTCAGTCGATGACCGGTCCGCGAACGATCCGGATCGACAGGGGTAATCGAACTTCGCCGACGCCTCGGCCCTAACGTGATCGGCCAACCGGCCGGGCCATGCCGATCCCGTAGGTCGCCGGCACGTACGGACAGATCGCGTTCCACTCGCGTGACCCGATGGTCGCCACGGCGGCCGTCCCTTCGGTCGACCGAGCTATCCCGACGCGGTCCATCGCCCTGCCTGAACATGCGCCGGGCGGGCGCCGTGTCCCTTCCCTTGGTCGCGTTCATAGCCGCGACAGCACCGATGAGCTCAGTGCCGGTAGATTAGGTCGTGCGCGCAGCAATGGTCGAGGTAGGCCGCCTCGTGACGCCCCGACATCGCCACAACGGACTTCCAGAGCCAATCCGGTGCGTCGATTTCCGCGGTGCCGCGTTGGCGCACCGTGCGCCGCCAATCCTTGCGCGCCTCCGCGTCCATCAGCCGGCCGTGGCTGTCGCCGACCACGTAGGCGAGATAGCCCGCCACGCCGAGCGCGGACTTCGAGGCGAACTGATCGACCTCGATCTTCAGGTCCTGGGGCAGCAACTCGCGGACGAACATGGGCCGATCCATGACCCGGCCGGTAGCCATGCGTTCGCCGAGGATCGGCGAGAGGGCCCGCGCACCCGCGACCACGCGCTTGGCCGGATCGTTGGGCATCGCCTCGGGCCGGGCTGCCGGTGCAATGGGAGCCTCGGCCTCCTTGATGTCGAACAGCGCGTAGCTCGGGGCTTTGCCGCCGTCCCGGATCTCGATGATGGCGGCATAGCGCAGCAGTTCGAGCGAGCTGCAGCCCTTCACCCAGTAGGCTGCGTCGACAACCTCGATCCGCGTCTCGGCTTCGCGACGGTGGAGCTTGAGCACTAGGTCGCGGATCGCCGGCTGGGCGAACAGCGCGACGACCGCCGTGCGCTCCTCCGCCGCCATCGGCCAGAACTTCTTGCCGGGCTCGATGGAAGGCGTCTTGTGCTTCAAGCGGTCCTTGGCGAGGTGCTTCCAGCTTCGGTCGAACGCGCAGCGCTGCGTCGCTTCGACGAGTTCCGGCGCCTTCGGGACCTCATCGCGGCGTCCCCGAGCGAGTGCCAGGGCATAGTTCCGAACGACCTCCTCGACCATGCGCGCGGTCACGGTTCCGGACAGGTCCGACGAGCGCGCGGCCGACGCAAGGGATAGGCACAGCCGGATCAGGTCGTGTCCCGGATGGCCGATCACGGATTGGTCAAAATCCCGGATCTGGACCGCGATGCTCCCATCCGATCCGGCGAGCGCGCCCAGGTTCTCGATGTGGCAGTCGCCGCAGATCCAGATCGGGGGCGTCTCAGGCAGGGCGAGGTCGGGCATCTGTCCGAGCCATTCGTAGAAATGCCGCGTGTTGCCACGAACGTAGCCGTGGGCGGTGCGCGCCATCTTGCGCAGTCGCCGGCGCTCCAAAGCAGCCTGGCGTTCACCGGGTTCGTAGATCCGATACTTGGACATGAATTAGCTCCAGCGGCCGGAGGCCGAACGGTTGGCGTTCCGCGAACGGGAATACGGTCGGTGACCATCGTTCCTCGATCAGTCAGGCCACTGCTCGATCCGGTGGCCCGGTCAAAATCCAAGTTTCTTTGGCGCAAAAGCGATGGGACCGGTCTCTCGACGTCACAGGGCCAAGCCAGTTCGCGACCATAATAGGTAGTAGGCGGCTACTATCAGCGCCGCGTAGGCGGGCGCCAGAAGAGCGCTAAGCTTCAGCAGGTCGGTCGAGGTCCAAGCTTGTCGCTCCCCGCCCTGGAAGACCAGAAGCGCCTTCGAGCTGATTGGCAGCGTCAGGCAGTAATCCATGCCGGCATTGGCCAGGAACGCGACCGCGACCGGGTTGAGGTGGAGCGCCTGCGCTAAGAGAAGTAGGGGAGGCAGGAGCGCAGCCACCCGCGCGGTGTGAGACACCATGTAAAGGTGGGCCGACATACCCAGCGCCGATAGGGCCAGCAGCACCACAAGGGTCGGGCTGTCATCGGTGATCCCACTCGTCGTCAAAGCCGAGCCTATCAGCCACTTGGCGGCGCCGGTCGAGATCAGGGCGCGCCCAAGCACAAGCGAAGCTGCGATGAACAGGATCAGAGACCAGTTCACCGCCTCGACGCCTTCGTCCCAGTCGAGCACGCCGACCACCGGCATCGTGAGCAGCACTGCGCCAGCGACCGCCACGGTAGCGATGCCGAACGGGTGGTATCCCTCGGTCAACCAGAGGCCCAGCATGGCCGCCACGACCACCCCCGTTCTCCACTCGGCGGCGGATAAGGGACCGGCCTCGGCCTCGACTCTAGCCACCCGCCGCTCCCGCGTCTCGCGATCGAGGAACAGGCGACCGATCACGAAGGCCGTAACCAGGCAAGCGAGTAGGCCGAACGGCAGTCCCCAGAGCATCCATTGCCCGAAGCCGATGGTCTTGTCGGACAGACGCTCCAGCAAATCGACCGCAACGAGGTGCGACCCGGCGCCGGTCAGGCTGCAGATCGTCGAGATGACGATGACGGAGGGGATCAGCAGGCCGACGGCGCGCGCAAGGCGCTCGTCGTCGTCGGCCTCGATCAGGCTGCGATACAGCGGCAGGAGGATCGCGGCGCGTCCGGAAGTCGACGGGATCAGGAACGCGAGCGGGACGATGCCGAAGGTCATGCGCCACATCAGGCCGCCGACTGTCGTGCCGCCTCCAGTGATCAGCGCCGTTAGCCGACCGGCGAGCCCGCTCTTCGCCACCGCAGCGCCCAGGACGAAGGTGCCAATCACGAGCCACACGACCTTCGAACCCAGCCCATCGATCAGCGCCTGTTGCTCGACGGCGCGCGTCGCGACGAGCGACAGGGCGGCGGCCACGGCGACGTAGGCGCCGTTCAGTTCGGTCAGGGTCCAGAAGATGGCGGCCCCGCCGAAGGCCAACAGCGCGGCCCTGGCCGGCCAATCGAGACTTTCCGGAAGGGACACGGCGACGCATAGCGCTGCGAGCGCGCAGGCGACCAGCAAGGTCCGCTTGGAGGACATCCTGATCATTCCCGACCGGCATCGATCTGGAGACGTCCAAGAGCGGCGCCGGCCAGGAAAGTCCGCATCATCTGCTCGGCGGTTCGCTCAAGCTGGCTTTCGACATCTCGCATCGCTTCCTGGAGCGACTGCGGACGTCCGATGGCGGAGAAGTAGGCGCATACGCCTTCCTCCAAGACCTCGCCGGACCGCTCGCCCAGGGTGCCGGCCAACACGATCACCGCCTTGCCTGCGGCCGCGCCGCGCCGGCCCATCTCCGCCGGGATCTTGCCGCGGGCGCTCTTGTAGTCGAGGCCACCCTCAGCGGTGACGATAAGGTCCGCCCAACCGACCGCCGCGTCGACGAACGGGAACAGGATCTCGAAGCGCGATGTCAGCCGGGCGCCGAGCAGGGCGTGGAGCCCGGCTCCCGCGCCCCCGGACGCGCCGCCCCCGGGCATGAGGCGGACATCGACGCCGCAGTCGCGCTCGACGACCTCGGCTAGGCGGTCGAGCGCCGCGCTCATGGCCTCGACGTCCTCATTGCTCGCCCCCTTCTGCGGGCCGTAGACGCGGGCGACGCCATGGGGGCCGGTCAGAACGTTCTCGATATTGCAGGCAACATCGACCCTGACTTGGGCGAGACGCAGGTCCCGGCCGCCGAGGTCGATGCGGTCGAGCTCGGCGAGACCAAGGCCGCCCTCTGGGATGTCCCGCCCGGTTCGGTCAAGAAGACGCACGCCAAGCGCGCGCGCTAGACCGGCGCCGCCGTCGTTAACCCCGGAATCCCCACACCCGACAATGACCCTCATTGCCCCGGCGTCGATTGCTGCCAGGATGAGTTCTCCGACGCCGCGGGTAGTCGTCCGCATCGGGTCGCGGCGGTCACGGGGCACATGGCTCAAACCTGCCGCGGCGGCGAGTTCGACGACGGCGGTTCCGCGGTGGAGACCTCCGAGCACGGCGAACGACGCGTCCATCGTTTCGCCGAGCGGCCCCGTGACACGTGTCGGCCGGAGTAAACCGCCCGTCATCCGGGCAAGCGTCACGGCAGTGCCCTCGCCACCGTCCGCAAGGGCCAGTTCGCGGATATCGACACCGTTCGATGCTCGACGAAGGCCAGTCGCTATCGAACTCGCAACATGCTCGGGGTCGAGGCATCCCTTGAAGCCGGAGGGAGCGACGAGAATGCGGATACTCATGACTTGAGTTCGGTCCTCGCACCGCATCATGCGTCCAACGAGGGACGGACCGAAAATGGGAAGGGCCCGCTACGGTGATCCGAAGCGAGCCCTGTGACGCCTTGCTTACAAGTCCGGCTAACCTCAGCAGCCATCGTCCTTGGTAGCCTGATCGCCGAGCTTTTGGTTGGCGCCAGCGTTGTTCATGGCGCCGACCGTGCCCGGCGAGGCCGGCTGCTGGCCGCCCGCGAGGTTCTTGCTAGAGGTGCCCACCCCGGCGCCCTGGTCGTTCTTCGCCTCGGAACCGGGCTTCTGCCCGACCATCTGGTTGGCGCCGGCGTTGTTCATCGCGCCGATGGTGCCGGGCGAGGCGGGCTGCTGGCCACCGGCCAGGTTCTGGCTCGACTTGTCGACGTCCGAGCTCTTCGGCATGACCTGCCCGGGAGTGGGGTCCTTGGCCTTGGTCGTGCCGGTGTTGCAGGGGGCGGCAAAGGCCGGCACCGCCAGGGCGAAGGTGGCCGCGGCGGCGATGGCGAACGATCTCATAAGCGTTTCCTCAAGTTTTTTGATTCTTGCAAACAAGACTGCGGGCGGCGTCAGGTTCCTGAACGAGGTGCGGCTCCCACCAGGCAAACGCGGCAACCGTACCGACCCAGCGACGCCGCGGATGCAGGCCGCACTATCGAAGGGTGAGCGCGTCCAGCCATCCGTGGGAGGCAGCGTAGCGGATGATCTCGGCGCGCGACCTCAATCCGAGCTTCTCGGCGGCCCGGGCCTTGTAGGTCTCAACCGACTTCACGCTGACGTCGATGCGCCGCGCGATCTCCTTGTTGCTGAGGCCCTGGGCGATGAGCCGCAGCGTCTCCGTCTCCCGTGGGCTGAGCGCCTCGCCGGTCTCGGCCGGCTTGGAGCCTGCCGCCGTCGCGGAACCGTCCCCAAGGGCGTGTCCGGCGACGGATGGGTCGAGGTAGACGCCGCCCGTCGCGACGGCATGGACCGCCCGTAGGAGGTCCTCGGCCGCCGAGCGTTTCAGGAGGTAGCCCCTGGCGCCGGCCTTCAGCAGCGGCTGGACGTAGGCGGCGTCCTCGTGGACCGTGAGTACCAGGACCTTGGTGCCTGGGCACTCGACGGTCACGCGCTCTGTCAGATCGAGCCCGTTGAGGCCGGGCATCGAGACGTCGAGGACGGCGACGTCGGGCCCGACGGAGCGGATCAGCGGCAGCGCCTCGCCGCCGTTCGTGGCCTCGCCGACCACGTCCACTCCGGGGTCGGCGTTGAGGAGCGACCGGATGCCGGCAAGGACGATGGGATGGTCGTCGGCGAGCACGACGCGGATGCGGCCCATGGTCAGGTCCTTCATGCGCAGGCGGCCTGCGGAACGGGAATGCGGATGAACAACGTCGTGCCGACGCTCGGGGAGGCTTCCAACGTGAGGGCGCCATCGAGGAGGGACAGGCGCTCGCGGATGCCGGACAGACCGAGGCGCGGCTTGGGCGGCGACCCGTCCGCAGGGGGCGGGGGAACCGCCTCCGGATCGAAGCCGACGCCGTCGTCCTCGATGATGACGCGCACCTCTTCCGGGCGGTGCTCGACCGAAACGCTCACGGTATCGGCCCGGGCGTGCTTCAGGACGTTGGTGAGCGCCTCCTGGACGATCCGATAGACCGCGCTCTCGGCGGCGGCGGGCAGGCGCACGGGCTCGCCGAGGAACTCCAGGTCCGCGCGGACGCCGTGACGCTGACCCCATTCGCGCAGCAGGGTGGCCAAGGCCTCGTGGAGGCCCAGGTCGTCGAGGGCTGTCGGGCGGAGGTCGACGGCGGCGCGGTGGATGTCGCGCCCAATCTCGCCGGCGAGGGTTTGCAACCAGCGTATCTGGCGGCCCGCTTCCGTCGAGGTATCGTCGGCTTCGAGAAGCCGCTCCAGCCCTTTCAGGCCGAGCGAGAGACCCGTCACGGTCTGTCCGACCTGATCGTGGAGTTCGCGCGCGATCCGGCGCTGCTCGTTCTCCTGCGCCTCGCCGAGCCGGCGCAGGAGTTCGAGGCGTTCCGCCTCGGCCCGCTTGCGCGGCTCGATGTCGGACACCACGCCGTAGACCAGACCGGCCGAGGCTGGGTCCTGCAGGCGGGGCGCACGGCCGGTCAGGCGGACCCAGCGCGGCTCTGGGGCCGAGCCATCGACGCGGAACTCCACGTCGAGCGCCCCGCCGTCCGCGAGGCTCCAGCGCAGGTCGTCGATGAGCCGGGCTCGGTCGTCCGGGTGCACCTTCCCGATCACCGTGCCGGCATCGGTCTCCATCTCGCCGTCCGTTGGGACGACGGTGCCCCAACCCAGGAGATGGGCGGCGCGCGGCGACCCGGTCACCTTGTATCGGACCGTGTCCCATCGCAGCGTGCCGAGCTCCGCGGCCTCGGTGGCGACGGCGCCCTGCTCCTCGCTCGACCTCAGCGCCAAGGCGAACCGGGCCCTTTCGCCGGCACGTCGTTGCGCCATGTCGCGCCCCACCAGCCCGACAAGCGCCAGGGCGAGGCCGATGCTCAACACGCTGCCGCCGCCCAGGACGAGGTACGAGCGAAGGACGGGAGCGTTCAACGTCGCAGCCGGCATCCCGAAGTGCACCGACCAGCCGCCGGTTTCCTTCAGCGTGCGATAGACGACTTCGACGTTCGAGCCCTCCAGGGTGGAACCCGTGTAGAACCCGTTCGGGGCGTGCCGGATCGCCGCTCGGAGGGCGGCGTCGGCCGGCTGCCCCAGTTCCTCGGCCTCGGCTTGGGTGCGGGCGATGGTGTTTCCGTCGGCGTCGACGATGGTACCGACCCAGCCTTCCGGAGCGCCCGCGTCCCTTAGGATCGAGCTGACCGCGTCGTTGGCGAGACCGACGGAGAGGACATAGTGGAGCTCGCCGTCCCGAATGACCGGTACCCGGAGGGCGACTAGGCGCTTGCCGGAGATCGGTCCGACCGGGCCGATGCCGCCGACCACGGGCCGGCGCGTCCTGACGACGGCGTCGAAGCTGCGTCGGTCCGCGGTCGGTCCGAGCTCGTCGTCGAGAGTGCGGAGCAGGTTGACGATCTGGACGCCATCGGGCCTCGCGAGCTCGACGGTCTCCCATAGGGGGCGCGCCCGCTTTAGCCGCACGGCCTCGGCGTAGAAGGCCGCGAGGTCCGGCTTGTCGAGGGTGGCGGATGCGGCCTCGGCTTCGAGGACGGCGATCTGTGCCGCGATGTCGGAGGCGACCCGTTCGGCGACGCGGGTCGCGCTGGCCACGGCCGCGCCGCGGGTCAGGTCGCGCTGCTGCTGGGCCATGAGGGTGGCGACCCAGCCGCTAAGAAGCAGCACGGGGATGGCCGCCGCAAGGGCGAGCGCGACGAATGTGCGACCGTTCCCGCGGCTCCGTCGAGGCCGGCGGGTGCGTTCGGCGGCTTCTTCCCGGGTGGTCATGCGGCAGGCACTTCGACCGGTCCGTCGTATTTAAAGCTCTCGGACGGAAGGCTCTCCATGTCGTTAGCGCTTTCCGTCCCCGTCGCCGAGATGCGGGCTTTCGCGGACGCGGGTCTCAAGAAGACCTGTCGGTCGGAGGGGTAATGGTGGACGAAGGTGGAGGGTTCGACATGGAACGGATCTCCAGCAGGCGGCGCCCGGATGCGATGACCTGCAGGCTCTGACGGTCGCCCCCGGCCTCGATCACGAACCGCTCCAGGTCCCGAAGGCGTCCGACAAGGTTCGGCGGGACGGCGTCCCCCTCGGCGAGCCCTGCCTCGACCAAGGCCGTCACCACCCGTTCCAAGCGTCCGAGGCTTCGGCTCCGGAGCGATGGCGCACGTTTACCCCCATGGTTCGGTGCCTGGGTACTCAGGCGAAAGCCGATGCATGGCTCGGGGCCCCAGCGGCGTCCCGTGCCATGGCGACGCTTCGGATCGCCACGGCCGGATGGGGAACCCTCGTGCCGGGGTTCCACGCCGATCCGTCGAAACCCTCGAACCACGCCCGCCGCTCGCGCGAATCCGCGGGATAGGGACAGGCATCCCTCGGTCGGCCGGTGGTTCGGGCCCTAGATCCCTGTCGAATGACTTCCATGATCATCGGCGCCTGACCTTTCGCTGTTCCGAAGCGTATTCGACGCCGTCGAGTTGCGCCCGGATCGCTTCGACCGACAAGCTTTTCCAGCCGCTCCTACCGGTCTCACCGACGCGTGTCGGGGCAATCCCGACAGGCCGGGCAGCGGAATGCGCTTGACCGTGGCGAAGGGGCGGCACCGCTCCCCCGGAAGGGAGAAACACGAGCCACGAGCCGAGGGCCGCGTCCACTGACGGGCCCTCGATTCGTCAGAACCTCTCGCCCACGCGACTCAGTAGCCGCAGTACGGTTGACCGTATCCGTATCCGGCCGGGGCATAGCCGTAGCGTACCGGGGCATAGCCGTATCCGTAGGGTCGACCGTAGCCGCCGTAGTAAGCCGGCCTGATGGCCGCGGCGGCCAGCCCGGGACCGAGTCCGGCAGCGATGCCGATCCCGTTGTAGCCGCGACGGTAGCCGTACCGTCCGTAGTGACGTCCGAACCCATGACGGGGATGGCCGAAGCCACGGTAGCCACCGAACTCGTAGCGATGAGAGCGGAAGCCGAAGCCGCGGTGGCCGTGATGTCCCCGGAAGCCACCGAAGGCGCCGTGATGACCGTGAAACCCGTGTCCCCGGCCGAAGGGCCGCGCCTCGCTCGACGGGGCGAACATGACGAGGCTCGATACCGCCGCGAGGGCGAGGGTAATGCGTTTCATGGAGCTGCTCCCAGATGACCATTGATGGCCGCGCGACATGAGGAAAGGTTCGACCGACATCCGGCCAGGGCGAGCGCGCCTGGACGGATCTGGTGCCACCTCACCGGCTCGGAACGTCATCTGGGTCGCCGAGCGCCACCTTTCAGTCAGAGAAGCCCGCAGCCCCGTCGGGATAAACCTGACGCCCGCCTGGGCCGCCTCCAAGCGTGGCTTGCGTTCGACGCGGAGGCATCCGAGGTCGAGGGTGTGGGCCGGGCGCCTGGGCCGTCATTCCGCGATGGCGCGAGCCGATGCCTCCTCGGGCAAACAGCAGGGCGTGCGATGAGGGAAACGATGTATCGAACGGCGCGCCTGGTCCGCTCGCTACGGCGACGGCCTGGCATCGTCCCGCCACCGGGAGGTCCCGTCCACGGCAATGCGGGCGTGACAGTACGCTCCATTGAGGATTGGGCCCGGTACGGCGGAGGGATCTCCGGAACCGAGCTAGCCCCGGACCGACCCCGCAACCGATATCGGTTTAATGACGCGCCCACGTGAGCTGGGTTCGGATACCCCAAGTTCCTTGTCCAAAGGGCCCTCCGCATGCCGCAAGTGGCGACGCTGGCCGAGTGAGCTTCCCGATCCGGCCAACGACAACGCCGACGCCTCGGCGGGTGCCTTCCATGCGGTCGGCCTCGCCATCCTCGGTTGCGTCGTGATGCTCTTCCTTCTCGTCGCGCTGGTGACCTGACCGGGGACGCCGATCCACTCGGTTCAGGGATGGCCGGGTACAGATCCGCCCAAAGCCCCCTCATCATCCGGAGCCTGCCTTGCCACCTGCCTCGATCCATAAGCGAACTTGGAAGCAACTGGCATTCACCAGTCGGTCCGGTCGGACGCTGCGCACGTCCGACATCGTGTTGGGGGTGGTCGCGGTCGCGCTGCTCGCGGGCTTCTGCCTAATCATGGCCGCCGACGTCATCGACGGCGTGAGCACGGTCCCGGGCTGACCAGACCTTTGGCGGTGACCCTGTGCCTACGGGCAGGTGTGCCGGTCTCCGTCGTTGCCGAGATAGGTGCCGCTCGACGCATCATAGGACCGGAACCGGCGAGCGCATGCGGCAACGGCCTCAGAGCCCTGTGCCGCCTGGGCCTGTGAGTTGGCGATGGCGCCGCCGATGATGGCGCCTGCGGCCAGGCCCGCTACGCCAGCACCAACGGCAGCGCCGACGCCTGGTCCGCGACGGTAGCCGTAGCCGCGTCCATAACCACGACGGTAGCCGTAACCGCGTCGGAAGCCATGATGCCGGTGCCCGAAGCGCCGGAACTGCGCGTAGCCGGTCGGCAGGGTGCCGGCCGTCAGCGCCTCGACAGGCGTCGTCGCGGGGGCGGCGAAGGCGGGTTGTCCGAGCAGGGACGCCGCGACTGCTGCGGCAAGGGTGAACGAGAGCTTCATCGTGACCAGGTTCCTGAATGGGCGCCGCATGCGAGCCAGCGCGGATGCGCGCGGTTGGACCGGCGAGGGAGACCGATGTCCGCAGCGGCCGAAGGTTCACAAACACCCTCTCGCCCCGGACGTTCCGGATATCCGGTCCCACGGTGGCCGGGCGCGCCGTCGATACGGCCGTGTCCCCAACGATGCGCCCCTTGACCTTCCAACCGTGGGAAGCCCCATCTTGTAGTCCAGAAGTTCCGCGCAATGCAGCTCGGGAAGCCGATTGCCGCCGTCGCGTTGTCAGGGTTCGGGCGACCCACCCTCCAGGCGCATTCCGAAAGGATTCCTCGATGCTCGACACCACCCGCAGGGCCACCGTCCATCGCATGGTGATGGAGAAGCACGTCTGCCCCTACGGACTGAAGACCAAGGACCTGCTCGAACGCGAGGGTTTCCAGGTCGATGACCATTGGCTGACGACGCGTGAGGAGACCGACCGCTTCAAGTCCGAGCACGGCGTGAAGACGACGCCGCAGACCTTCATCGCGGGCGAGCGCGTCGGCGGCTACGACGACCTGCGCCGACATCTCGGCAAGTCCGTCCCCGACCCGAAGGCCACCAGCTACACGCCCGTGGCGGCGGTCTTCGCGATGACGGCCTTGATGGCGCTGGC
Source organism: Methylobacterium sp. WL12 (assembly GCF_008039475.1). NCBI lineage: Bacteria > Pseudomonadati > Pseudomonadota > Alphaproteobacteria > Hyphomicrobiales > Methylobacteriaceae > Methylobacterium > Methylobacterium sp. WL12. The sequence continues at coordinate 58,658 of NZ_VRUW01000023.1, forward strand.
GGCGAGCCAGGCGGCCTTCGGGACGCCACTGACGGTGCGTGCAGGCGAGTGGTTCATAGCCTTCAGCATGTGCGTGCTCGCCATCCTCAAGCTGCAGGATGTGGAGAGCTTCTCGTCGATGTTCCTGGGCTACGACCTGCTCGCCCGGCGCTGGGTGCGATACGCCTACGCCTATCCGTTCTGCGAGGCGCTTGCGGGCATCCTGATGGCAGCGGGCGCTCTCTTTTGGCTGTCGATCCCGGTCGCGCTGTTCATCGGCACGGTCGGCGCGGTCTCGGTGTTCAAGGCGGTCTACGTCGACCGGCGCGAGATCAAGTGCGCCTGCGTCGGCGGCTCGGCCAGCGTGCCGCTCGGCTTCGTCTCGCTCACCGAGAACCTGATGATGGTCGGCATGGCCGTCTGGATGATGGTCCGGTCCTGACGGCCCCTGCGGTCAGGGCGCGATCCGGAACGGCTTGCTGGTCAGCTTCACCGCGTCCCCGTCTCGCAGGACGAACACGAGGCGGGTGTCGCCCTGGCGCTCGGGAACCTTCACCTCGACGTCCAGCGTGCCTTTGCCCGACGTACGGGCGGATTGCAGGACCTGGAAGGCCGTGTTGGGCGTCCCGACCCCGACCAGGAGCGGCTCGTCCTTCGGCAGGCCCGTGGCCGTCAGGGTCACGGTCGAGCCTGATGGGCCATGGTCCGGCGAGAGGGTCAGGCTCGGGGCTTCCGCACCATCGCCCAAGCCGATCCGCCGACCGAGCCGCTCCAACCGTCCCTTGAGGTCGGGGTTACGGTCGAGCAGGTCCTGGGCGGAGGCGCCGACCTGACCGGCGATGCGGCCTACGGCGTCGTTGGCCTCGCGCCCGATGTGGTTGAGGCGATCCGCGAGACCCTGGCCGGCCGCCGTCCGCAGGCGCAGGGTGGCGCCGACCTGCAGGTCGCCCGACCCGTCGATGGACGGATTAGCGGCCAGGAGGGCGCCTTCCGACACGTCGCAGCGGCTCGCGATCCGGCTTAAGGTATCGTCGGGCAGGATCTTCACGGGACCGTCCCCGCAGGTCGCCTCCTGCGCGTCGCCATGACCGGCAGCCAGCATGCCCGTCCCGATGATGAGGGACAGAGCGGTCAAGCGAGAAGTCCGACGTCGCATCCTGAACTCCCGACCCCTTCAGATGCCACCCGCAACGTGTCTAACGACTGGCCGTTCCGTCAATCCCGAGGGTGGCCGAGCGCAGGATGCACTAGGAATCCCCATGCGCGTCCAGGGGAAATTGGAGCGTCCATGACGCCGATCCCAACCTCCTGGATGGACGATCCCGTGTCGGCGCGATCCCACCGATGCGTCCGGGATTGAGCGGCACCGATGGGGCGTCCTTCGATCAGGACCCGATCATGTGGCCCAGGGGTTTAAGGGGCTCTACGCGGTCAGATACGATCTTCATCATCGCCAGCAGAGGCACCGCGAGCAAGGCCCCGGGGATGCCCCAGAGCATGTGCCAGAAGAAGACCGAGAGGATCACGAGGAAGGGGTTGAGCGTGAAGCGCTTGGCCAGGAGCAGAGGAGTGATCATCTCGCCTTCGGCGATATGGATCAGCAGGTAGAGACCGGCGGGCAGGAGCGCGAACAAAGGCCAGTCCAGACTGAGCACACCCACAACGAAGAAGATCACGATCCCGGCCAGGGGCCCGAGGATCGGGATGAAGTTGAGCAGGAAGGCCGTTGCGCCCCAGAGCAGCGGCGTGTCCAGTCCGCAGGCCCACATGGCGAACCCCGTCGCCACGCCGACACCGACGTTCATGATGGTGATGGTGACAAGGTAACCCGTGATGTTGGTCTCGATTTCCTGGACGATCTCTACGGCCTGACGCTTGCCGGAGAAGGTCGGCAGCACCTCGACGAACCCGCGCAACAGGCGGTCGCCCGAGGCGAGGAGGAAGAAGAGCAGGATCATCGTCGTGAAGAAGCGGGTCAGGAGGGTGGCGGTGCCGCTCATCAGGTTGCCCGCCAGCGTGGAGGCGGGCCTTGCGGTGACGACGTCGCCCGCGCCCTCCTGCCCGTTGGCCGCGGCGATGCTCTCCAGCGCCTGCAGGCCTTGCTGGAGGACATCCAGGGGCCGGCGTAGCGCTTCGACCTTCTCCTTCAGGAGCGGCAGGCTCTCGGGGGCACGCCGTATCCAGCCCGACGCGGGTATCGAGGCCGTGAAGCCGACGCCCCCAATGGCCCCGAACACCACCAGGATCAGCAGTGCCGCGGCAAGGGCCTTCGGCAGCCGGAAGCGCTTGTGCAGGACCCGCATGGCCGGCGCGAGCAGGAGCTTCAGGACGAGCGCGAGGACGATGGGCAGGATGAGCTCCTGACCGACGTAGAGAGTGTAGACGATCCCGAGGAGGCTCAGGACCAAGATGCCCGCGGAGCGGACACCGCGCGGGATGGCCTCGTTCGTGGCAACGGCCCGACGGGCCTCTTGGTCCCCGCGCTCGTCGATCCGGTCATCGGCAAGCGACGGCCGGACCGCGCCCTGTTCCCGCGTGAACGCCAAATCCTTCTCCTGAAAATCCTGCGCGGCGGCAACAGGGGGCGTGATGGAACGATCCGAGCCCGCGCCGGGGGATGTCCCGGAACTCCGCGTGCGACCTTTCGAGGGGGCGACGGTTCGGGTCGGGTTGGCCCCGATGGCGCTCGTTGGATTCCCCGCGCCCTAGGATTTTGACGGCTCGGGGAACGCTTGGGATCAGCCTTGCCCGCCGTCCCGGTAGGCGGCCCCACGCACGGCGTTGGATGCCTCACCGGACATCCGGCCAAGCACGGCCGAATTCGGGTCGTGCGAGCTACCGGCATCGGCCGATCCGGCGGTCCCGATCATCGCCTCAGCCCCCGTCGAGACGGCCCACTGCTCCGGTTCGGGCAAGTCGCCGGCTCGATGGGCCCCGACGGCCAGCATTCCGGCGCAGAGGGCGGTCGCGATCAGGAGCGTCGAAAGGAACTTCATGCCCGTCAACCGGCGGCCGAGCTACGCCGTTCCAGACGACCTCGGTACGTGCCCTCGCCGGGATGTTCAGGAGTGTGTCGCAGGCCTTGCGGAGGACCTGGGCGAGGCGCGGGAAGAGGGTCACCCCGCAGGTCATCACCACCGGTGAGGTGAGGCGCCCCGTACCGTGGAGCGTGACGTCGTCGTGGGTAAGGTCACCGATGCCCGACGTTCCGCGGGCTCGAACGTTTCCCCGCCCCGTCGCCGGTCCGCCGAGACCGGGATATTCGTCTTCGGCTTAGGCGAACGTTCCCGGTCTCTCGACCGTTGAGGCTTGCCTTGCGAGCCTCCCACGTTCGCGGACGTGGAGCCCGTGGATGCCCGCAATCGCCAGGACCGAGTTCGCGACGTCCGAGACCCCGCTGCCCTCCGATGAGGGGCATGGCCCAAGGGCGGGGTTCTGGGCGCTGACACTCGGCTCGGTCGGCGTGGTCTACGGCGATATCGGCACCAGTCCGCTCTACGCTCTGAAGGAGTCCCTCCATGCCGCCGGAGAGGGGCACGCGCCAACCCGCGAGATGATCTTCGGCGTCGTCTCGTTGATCCTGTGGGCGCTCATTCTCATCGTCACGCTGAAATACGTGCTCTTGGTGATGCGGGCCGACAACGACGGCGAGGGCGGCACGCCTTCCCTGGTCGCGCTGGCCCAGCGTGCCTTGGGCCATTCCGGCAGGTTCGTCATCGTGCTGGGCATGGTCGGCGTGTCGCTGTTCTTCGGCGACGCCATCATCACCCCGGCCATGTCGGTGCTCTCGGCAGTAGAGGGCCTGAAGCTGGTGACCCCGGCCACGGAACCGTACGTCCTGCCCATCAGCCTCGCCATCCTGATCGGCCTGTTCGCGCTCCAGAGCCACGGGACGGCGCGGGTGGCGACCTTCTTCGGACCCCTCACGGCGTTCTGGTTCATCGTCATGGCGCTTGGCGGCCTGGGCCACCTCGTCGACGACCCGAGCATTCTGGGTGCGCTTAACCCCGCCCACGGCGTATCGTTTATCCTGAGCCACGGCACGGCCGGCCTGCTGGCGCTCGGTGCCGTGTTCCTCGCTGTGACCGGCGCGGAGGTGTGTTTCGGCGTGCAACTTTGACCCCGTGAGGCGGGGGATCGGCGTCCAATTCTGACCCCCTAACCTCGTTCTCGCAGACTGCCCTCCGGTACGGCCGGAAGGGTGGTGTAGGGGGATGAAGGGC
>NZ_VRUW01000240.1:0-667 GCF_008039475.1 Methylobacterium sp. WL12
CCCCGAAGGACCGCCCCGCGATCCTGTCCGGCCGCCGCGGGAAGGGCCGTCCCGCCGACGCGCCGGCCCCGGATCCGGAGGCCGCCCCGGGGCCCGTGGTCGGCCCGTCCTGACCAGGCGGCCGGCACGTTTGAGCACACCGTCGGCCCGTGTGGACCCGACGGTGTGCTCAAATGTGCTACGGCGTTTTTTGTATTCAGATCTTCGGAAGTCCTGGATTTACTTCAGTAAAACCGCCCTGATCCGAACACCCCGATTTTTGGCAAACGCGTTACCAGTCTCGATGGGGGCGTTACCGGCTCAGCCGGCGGTGTCGGAGACGAGTTCCTGGACCTGGTCGCCGGCCGCCTCGGCCGGCGCGGGATTCGGTGCCTTGGGCTCGGGCGGCCGCACGCCCTGCAGCTGGTGGCGAAGAAGATCCGCGCGGTACCGGCGGCAGGTGACGGCGGCGCGTTCATGCTCGGCCGCGCCCTCCAGCAGGAGCGCGTCGAGGACGGGCGTCAGCCACCCGGGGATCGGCCGCGCACGGGTCAGCCACATCGACACGATCGATAGGCTGACGTTTTGCCCGCGGGCGGCCGACAGACCCTGCGCGAGCTGGAGCCGGGTGTAGCCGGCTCCGTAGACCGCCTCGGCGATCGTATGGAGCTCGACCGGGTAGACGGCC
>NZ_VRUW01000241.1:0-638 GCF_008039475.1 Methylobacterium sp. WL12
ATTCCCGAGGAATTGGGACCCTGGTGGCGGGCTGCCCAGATCTTCATCCGCTGGTCGCGTGCCGGCGTCTGGGAGCGGCTTCTTCACCTCGTGCGGGAGCGCGGTGTCCAACTCGGTATGGTGTTCCTCGACGGCACGAACGTTCGGGCGCACCAAAAGGCGGCGGGAGCCGCCAAAAGGGGGGATCTGCAGCCGAGCGAGACGCTCGTGAAGCTGTTGGCCGCTCGCGTGGCGGGTATGGCACCAAGGCTTGCGTGATCGCCGACGGGCAGGGCCGCGCCATCGCCTTCCGGCTGGCGCCCGGTCAGGCCCATGAACTCCCTCACGCCGTTCCCCTGCTCGACCAACTGCCGGGGGTGCCCAAATGGGTCGTGGGGGACCGCGGCTATACCAGCCACGTCTTTCGCGAACACATCTGGAATATGGGCGCTCGGCCTGCGATCCCGCCTCAGCGCCACGAAGCGCCCGTGGCCTGCCCGGATTGGATCTACAACAACCGTAACCAGGTCGAGCGCCTCTGGGCCAGGCTCAAAGAGTGGCGCGCCATCGCCACCCGCTACGAGAAGACTGCCGTCAGCTTCATGGGCGTCCTCTCCCTCGCAGCCGCCCTCGATTGGCTCAAGCGATGACACGCCCTA
>NZ_VRUW01000242.1:0-620 GCF_008039475.1 Methylobacterium sp. WL12
CCGCGCTTATCGGTCTTGCGTGTTCGCTCCCCTTGGATGGGACTGTGCGGGATCGCTCCGCCCGCGGCAAGCGAGCGCAGCCGGCCCCGGGCGGCAGGCGCTGACAGCCGGCGGCTTATGCCATCGCGGCACGCGCCCCCGATGCGGGCGCGCCAGCCGGTCCGCGGGCGGAGCCGCCCGGCCGCGAGCCAGCCGAACAGGCCGAGGATCGTGCCGAACAGGAGCGCACCGACCGCGGCCCCGAGGGCGTAGGCGAGCCAGAGCGGCTGGCCGGTGAGAAACGCCATGCTGCCGGTGCCGTAGGCGCCGCGCAGGATCACGCCCCCGAAGGTCGGGTAGAGCGAGGCCAGCAGCAGCGCAGCGATCCCGACGACGCCCCACACCGCCCGGCGCGGGACGCCGGCCGGCCCCGGGGCCGCGGCCGCCGCGACGAGGCGGGCCAAGCCGTAGGCCAGGGCGAAGGCGAACAGCGGATAGCTGTCGAGGAAGAACCCGTAGGCGCGCGGCGCCAGCCAATCCGGCAGGTCGGAGCGCTGGCTGAGGCCCGTGGCCGCGACGAGGCCGAGGGCGAGTAGCGCCGCCACCACGGGGGCGGCGGCGGCAACACTGGAATTCCGCAT
>NZ_VRUW01000243.1:0-617 GCF_008039475.1 Methylobacterium sp. WL12
GGGTTCTGGGCGGGGGCGAGGCGTCGAACGGGTCTCATCCGGCAAACACGCCCCCGCCGCGGGCGGTTCCGATTCCGCGGCGTCGCCGCCCGCCGGTGACGGGCCCTTAACCAAGCTTTGCCATTCTCCCCGTATCGAACGTGCGTGAGGGTCGGGTGGTGATGGCGAAGCCGCAGATGTCCCGGCCGGGCGAGACGCCGCAGGCGCAGCCACCCCTGAACCCGAGCGTGCGCCGCCACCTCGGCCAGAACCTGCGCAACCTATACGCCGACACCCTCTCCGCCCCGGTGAGCGAACGCCTCGAAGCGCTGATCGCGCAGCTGGACCGGCCGAAGGGGTGAGCACGACTTAGGGGAGGGAGGCGGAGCCTGCGGTGCGAGCCGCCGCGTCGTCCGCTTCCCACACCGCGCCCACATCCGAGACCGTACGCCACGAGGACAAGCGCCCCGCGCGGCGCTTGCGCGTGCCGTCGGCTCGGCGCGGTCAGTTCGCCCGGGCGACCTCGACGAGGTTGTCCGAGAAGGACGGGGCGTGGCCCATGTCGGTGAAGGCGCCCGACGAGATGCTGTTGACCGTGCCCTCGTTGAGCTGGCGCCAGTAGCCCAGCGTCGCGACCA
>NZ_VRUW01000244.1:0-599 GCF_008039475.1 Methylobacterium sp. WL12
TCTCGGCCCTGGCGGTGTTCGGCGGTGCGCCGATGTTCTTCTACTTGCTCCACCTGACGATCCTGCGGCTCCTGTATCACGGTGCCGCCGCCATCTGGGGCCCGACGCAGGGCAGCGTGTTCGGCGTAGCAAATTATGGCTGGGTGCTGGCCTGGTACGTCGGCCTGGTCGTGCCCCTCTACTGGCCGACGGCCTGGTTCTCGCGCTTCAAGGCATCCCGACGCGAGATCGCCTGGCTCAAATATCTCTAGTGGAGGAAATCTGACGGATGGAACCCGTTCCCTGGGCCCACTCCCGGCCCCTTGCCGACCCTCGGAAGGTCCGCTTCCGGGCTGTCGAGGCAGAGGCTAGAGCCGTTGCCTGTCATGTTGGGTCGAAGGCATCGTATCCAGCAGCGGCGACGTAGTTTCGGCATTCGTGCGGGCGAAAGGCCTTGAAGGCTTCTCGGATGGCGGCCCAGAGGTCTGGCACCGTGCGCGCGGCGGCCGTTCGCAGGAGCGCCTTCAGCTTGGCGAAGGCTTGCTCGATTGATGGTGTGGATGGCTCCTGCTCCCGGCGTTGCGTTGGGGCATAGTCGGGATGTTGTCGCCTCAAGCTGA
>NZ_VRUW01000245.1:0-595 GCF_008039475.1 Methylobacterium sp. WL12
TGCAGCCATTGATCCAGATCGTCACGCCATCCGCCAGCATCCGACATCGCGATCACCCATGACCATCGCCATGGCACACGAATCCGCGAAAACCAGCCCCGTTCCCTAAATCTGCCAAAGTAGTGCTCGGGCGCTTCGCAAAACGCCGGCGACCGGGCAATCCGGGACTGCGCAGGGATCCAGGCGGCGCCGTTCACGCGCCTTCCGTCCCACACTGGGGACGACGGTCTGCCAAAATCTCCATAGCTCGGCGTCCGCCATCCCGCGGGTTCGTTCCTCCACGACTTTCGTACGCCTCACGGCGCCCGAAACTCTTCAGGGTTCACGACGTTCCGCTTTGAGGCCAAAGAGACCAGAAAGCGGACATCTGTTGTCGGGGCGGCGGACAAGAGCTGCTACGCTGTCGCCCGACTATGCAGCCCGCACTGTAGCGAAAAAGTGGTCAACCTCGGCGGCGAGGTACTCCAACTAGAGCGGCATCCGATCAGGTTGGATCATAAGCGTCGTATCCCGCGGCGGCGAGGTAGTTCCGGCATTCGTCTGGTTTGAAGGCGGCGAAGGCGTTTCGGATGGCATCCCAGAGGTCGGCAACGGT
>NZ_VRUW01000246.1:0-555 GCF_008039475.1 Methylobacterium sp. WL12
CTGTGGTCCCATACCGCGGTGAGGGGCGCAAGGCCAGCAACACGAATCAAGCCGATTCGGATGAGCGGGACGGTCGACTGGACAGGTCGGGGCCGAGGGTGTATAAACTTTGCTGTTCAAACGCGCGGCCGAAGGAGGTTGCGGCGCTCTGGCAGCCCAACTTTCTCGGACGAGTGCGTTATGTATGCCCACCAAACCAAGTTGGCCTCTGAGGAGGTGCAGGAACTTCGCCGTGAGGGCGGACGCTACGTCCGCGAACTACGCGAGGCTGCCGGCTTATCTCAGCGCCAGCTTGCGGCCCTGATCGGCGTCGAGTTCTACACCTTCGTTTCGCAGATTGAGACGGGCCGTGGCCGCATCCCCCCCGACAGCTACCGGATCTGGGCGGAGGCTTTGCAAGTTGATGCCAGAGAATTGGTCATCAATCTGATGCAATTTTATGATCCTGTTACCTACGGGATTTTAGGTGCTGATCTCACCGATCTGAGAGGCCGCCTGCACACTCAGTAATCAATTTTATCGAGCGGCGTACTCTTGGCTGCCAAATACGAATTA
>NZ_VRUW01000247.1:0-532 GCF_008039475.1 Methylobacterium sp. WL12
GGTGAGGACAGGGCTTTCGAGCGAGCGTTCGGACTTCCGACCAACCCGGCGGACCGGCCGTCGTGAAGGCTACAATCCGCAAGGATCGCACGTGAGTGGCGATCCGACATCCGTCCGTGCAGCTGGGTCGCTCCCGCGTCGCGCCTAGGATGCCGGGATGCGCGTCGGCTGGCTGTCGCGAAAAACGCCCGCCTGCGGCACCAGGCGGAATCGGGTCCCCCAAGGGTCCTGAAGCACGAGCGCGCCGTCGGCCGCGTCCGGCGTCAGGCCGGCGTCCCGGCAGCGGTCGCGGACCGCCGCCAGCGTCGGGGCGTCGGCCAGCAGGACCACCTCGGCGAGGCCGGCCATGGCGGCGGGCCGTTCGCGCGCGCCCCGGCTTTGCCAGACGTTCGTCGCGAGCTGGTGGTGGTAGCCGCCGGCGCCGAGGAAGGTCGCGCCCGGGTAGCGGATCATCACGTCGAACCCGAGCAGCCCGGCGTAGAAGCGGTCCGCCGGCTCGATCTCGCCCACCTGCAGGTGGACGTGCCCGACC
>NZ_VRUW01000248.1:0-528 GCF_008039475.1 Methylobacterium sp. WL12
CCCCGGTGCGTACGGACCGCCCCCGCATCGCGGGCTGACGCGCGGGTGCCGGCAACGGGCTTGCGTGCTGTGCCAGACGGCGTAAGCTGTTGATGTGGCTCTCGATCCTGGCTCACTCCCCGACGACGTCGATGCGCTCAAGCGCATGATCGTCGGCATGGCGCGGGAAGCCGTCCACGCCAACACACTCATCGAGAAGCTGCGCAGCGAACTCGCTCGTCTCAAGCGGGCGCAGTTCGGCGTCTCGTCCGAGAAGCTGAAGGCCCGCGTCGAGCAACTCGAACTCGCCATCGAGGCGCTGGAGGTCGACGAGGCCGAGCGTCTGGCTGCCGCCCCGGTCGTTGCCGACGCCGTCGAGGCCTCCCGCGTAAGACCGGCTCGGCGCCCCTTGCCCGATCACCTGGCGCGCGAGAGCGTGATCCATCCAGGCCCCTGCGCCTGCCCGTCCTGCGGTGGGGTCCTGCGTCGGATCGGCGAGGACGTGACGGAGACCCTCGATTACGTGCCCGGCCGCTTCAAGGTGGTCCG
>NZ_VRUW01000249.1:0-526 GCF_008039475.1 Methylobacterium sp. WL12
ATCCCGCTCCCTCCGCCAGCTACCTTTAAAGCACTGTCGATAAACGGTTTTTAGCTTTCGCTCCCAACCCACGCGTTGACACTGTGTCACCGTGGCTCCTGGGAGCGAACCGACGGTGTCACATGCCGAGTACCTGCAATGCCGCCGTGGGCGCTGGTACGTCCGCCTACGCGTTCCAGCGCACCTCGTAGCTGCGGTCGGTCAGCAGCACCTCGTTAGAGCCCTCGACACTTCCAGCGAGGCGGTAGCGCGCGAGCGACGCTGGATCGCTCTCTCACTGCTTTGGGATTGGATCGGTGCGCAGACCGTCTCAGACGGTTGGCGGCCTGCCTGGGCAGCGAACCTCACCGTAGCGGAACGGTCACCCAACGATGGGGGCCATGATCAACTCGTACTGTCTCTCCACGGTGATGCCGATCATCCGCTCCCGAGAGTGCCGAAGCCACGATCTGCATCAGGGCAGAAAGACGATCACCCCACGATCCTGACCATGATGGCGAGATGGCTGAAGGAGATCGAAGGGGTC
>NZ_VRUW01000024.1:0-62050 GCF_008039475.1 Methylobacterium sp. WL12
CTTCTTCATCGTGGCGATCCTCAGTGTCCGGGGCGGCCGAGGGGCGGGAGATTGCCCATCAGGGCCAGCATGGCATCGACGTCGGGCTCCTCCTCCGCCTCCTCCGGGATCGGCTTGTCGTAGACGTAGGCCAGCTGGGGGGCGGCCTTCGATTGGGCAGCCGCCGCAACCCAGGTCGACCGCATGGCCGTTCTGAAGAACGGCGCCCCGTCGCGCAGGACGTACCAGCCCGACGCGATCATCAACAGCTGCGCGTTGGTCTCGGTCCTTCTGCGGGCTTGCTCGTCTTCCGTGACGAGATCGATCGACTCCTCCCTCAGGCCGATCAGCATCGCCTTGATGATCTTTCGGCGCGTCCTCTCGCTCATGTCCTGCCCGGCGGTGGTCGTCAGCAGGGCCTTCTTCATCACGTCAGCGGGACGCTTGGCGACGTACGGCTTCTCGGGCGTGCCCTTGATCCGCACGTCAGGGTCGAGGTGACGGAAGTCGGGGTGCCCCGCGACCGAGATCCGGGCGTCCTCGACGAGTTCGTCGATGTCCTCGTCGAGGCCGAGCAGCTCCTCGGTCTCCCAGTCTGTGACGTCCAGGATCGGGTCGGGGGCGCGCTTGGGCATCGGGGTGTCCTTCAGGTTCAGGTGTTGGCGGGAATGAACGAGGCGGCGCTCGCGGGGGCGGCCGCCCGTTCGGTTTCGTCGGCGGCGATCTCGGCCGTCACCCAGCGCAGGTCGGCTGCCCAATCGCGCAAGTAGTCGGCTTCCGTGGCGAGGTCCTGGAACTGCGTCACCGTCCAGGCGGTGAGGCGATCCTTCTTGATCGTGGCGGCGCAGACGTCGCGGCCTTCGGTGACGTAGGCCTGGTACGCCGGGAGCGAGCCGTACTCCTCGATGACGCGCTGGCGGCGGGACTCTGACATCCGAGCGATCCTCGTGCTGCGGGTGGGAGGGGATCGCCGGGGCGCATCGGCCCCGGCGGATGCCTCAGGCCTTCCGGGCGGCCTCGGCGGCCATCCAGGCGAAGAGCGCGTCGAGGTCGGGCTCCTCCTCCGCTTCCACCGCCGCCTTCCGCGCGGCCTGCTCGGCCATCATGGCCAGCAGCGCGTCGATGTCGGGCTCCTCCTCGTGGATCTGGGTGGCGGTGATCGGGGCGTTGCGCATCGTCGGCTCCTTGTCTTGGTTGGTGTTCAACCGTGACACAAGCTCAAACGTTCCGTAAATGGAAATCGGCAAAAATTGCGAAAGAAAATCGCACCGATTTTCGCTGCGTGAAGCGACGCCCCTTTGGGTATCATTTCGATGCAGGGTGTCTCGACCGGCAAAACCATGCTCGGTTAACGGCGGCGCGGGCGGGATCGGCTCGCCTAGGGGACGGGTCGCCGGCCTACGTAGTCCGCCCCTGTATGGGCGAGGCTGCCCTGCGGGCCCGCTGGGCCTCGCGGTCGGGACGGGTCGGCGCCTCAGTCGTCGGCGGCGTCGGTCTCGGCCAGCAGCTCCGGGAACAGCGCCCCGATGGCCAGCATCGTGAACACCGACATGAAGTAGCCGGACCCCGTCGAGGGCGACGCCATGACGGACCGCGCCTCCCTCAGGGCGTCGGCGGCAAACAGCTTCGCGTCGCGCTCGTCGCGCTCCTGGACGGTCATGCGCCGAGCTCCGGACCCCAGCCACGCAGCGCGCGGTACCGGCGAACCAGGCCGACGAGGTCGGCGGCGGCCGCGCCGATGAGGGTCACCACGGGCCGGTCCCCGCAGGATTGTCCCCGCACGAGGACGAGGGCGATGCCCCGATCGCCGACGACCTGAACGATCGCGTCCGCGTCATGCGGAAGGTCGGCGGCTTCGAGCCACGCCAGCACCGTCGGCACGGAGCCGGACGGGACCAGGCCAACGAAACCCGTCTCGGGCAGCGTCGGCGGGATCGCGGCGACTAGCTCCGGGGCGGACAGGCAGCCGCCTAGGCTGGGATCGGCAGCAGGGCGGCGGCGAGGGCGAGGGCGGCGAAGCGGGTCTTGCGGCGAGCTCCCGATCCGGCCAGCGCAGGTGGCGCGTCGCGCGCGCGTCACCGGACAGGTGGGTCCGGCGGACGATCTCCTTCACGGAGCCGGGCGAACGCCGGGTCAGCAGGGCGATGTCGCGGGCTTGGACGCCATCGCACCAGCCATCGAGGATATCGTCCCGGTCGAGAGCCGGCGGCTGACCGCTACGCTTGAACGGCTTGGCCGGGCTCGGCTTGCGCCACCCGATCGGGCGCCCGGTCTTACGTGCCGGAAGCTCGATTCCTTCGAGGCGGGCCTGGCGAACGATCGCCCCGACGGCGCACGTCCGGATCCCACAAGTCTCGGCGATCCGGCTGCTTGTCCGGCCGCCGAGTCCCGATCGACCGGATCAAGGGCGATGCGCCGGATACCCGGAGCAGGCTCGACTGGCCTACGGGCCTCTCGGATTCTGGAGATCACGTAGGTGCCGACCGCGAGAACGGCGCCGCCGACGAAGGTCCCGGCGGTCTTCACGTACTCGGCCGGCAGCGCGGACAGGGTGTAGAGCTTGTCGGTCACGCCGCGGCTCTCCGAAGGCAAAGGTCACACGTTCGAATCGTGTCGGGTGCGCCAGTCTTCTCAATGACTTAGCGGTATCTAACCGCGCCGGCTCACACAGGCAGCCCATATAGCGGCCGCTGTAGAGCGTGCCTCAGATTAGCTCGTCGGATTCGCGCGACCCTGCTACCGTCGGACAACTTGTCTCGGAGCACCCGACCGATGCGCTTGTTCGCCCGTGTCCGGCCGATCGTCCTGCGCCCTGGTATCACGCGGGAGGGCGCAGCCTAGGTGTGGCGCGAATTGAGGAGAGATACCTATGCAGAGCAAGCTCGCAAAGACGATCATCGGGGCGGTCCTAGCCGTCGCCCTGGCCGTGGCTGTGTCTTACGGTCTCATCAGCCAGCAGACCGCCGATAAGGTCCAGACGCAGGCCGACCAGACACTGCAGACCGGCGCTGGCGTTCCGCCGGCGACGCCTGGACAACCGGCGCCAGCCCCGGCGCCGCAGCCTTCTGGGCAGCAGCCTTCGCAACTCGGCTCGCCGCTTCAGAACCCTACCCCGACGCAACGGCAGTGATCGCAGACCAGCCCGGGCCAAAACCCTCCCGTCCGAAGCCATCCATCGGCTTGATGGCGAAGGGCTGAAAGCGAAGAAGTCGTAGAAAGGGAAGCATGCCCAGGGGACCATCAAAGCGCAGGCTGCCAGATAGCCTGACGCAGCATCTCTCTGATCCGAAGATCGTCGCCCTAAGGCCCCGAACCACAAACCGGCGCGGCACCCACCGTGGATCAGGGTTGGCGCAGAAGATTGCCGTATCGGCCGTGACCCTCACCGTCCTCGTACTGGCGGGCGGGCACCTGTTGCGCGTGTGGTAGGGTTCCAACATGGCGTTGCGAATTGGCTCGCCGGTCAGGGCTACGCGTGCCATCGTGAAGATTCAGAGGGCACGACCTGATGGACCAACCAGCAGCCATCGACCCTGAGCAAAAGATGGAGATCTCTCCGCTCAGCGGGGACGTCGAATGTGCCATCCAGACCGTGCAGGTTCATATCTACCGCCTCGCTGGGACACGAGACGGGTGGACCCTGAAGGTCATCGATCACGAGGGTTCGCCTATCGTGTGGCCCGAGGCCTTCGCAAGCGATGAGGCTGCCTACGAGGCCTTCGAGAATGCCGTGATCAAGGACGGCCTCGGCTCATCGGTTGAGACGTCGGCACCAACCCGACGAACTGCATTTGATGTCAACCCTGCTGAGGAACACACGCTGTCCGAACATCAGAGCAAAGAGTGGAAGCAAGCGGAAGCGGCTTTTGCGAAGGAGCAGAGCCTGCCCATCTCCATGCCTGCCGAGGAACCACAGGCGAACGTGGCTGAGACCAACCTGGCCCGGCAGAAGGCAGCGCGCTTAGCGAGAGATGCCGAGCAACCGAAGGCGAAGGGCGGCCTGAAATGAAGCACAACGCCCGCAATGATATCCCAGCGACGATCATCGCTATTAGGCTTGGCGATGTGATGGCCCAGGTCGATGTCGAATTGGTTGGTACTTCCTACCGGATGTCCTCGGTTATGACGGTCGACTCGCTTGACGATTTGGGTCTGGCTGTAGGCGACACCGTCCGCGTACTCTCGAAGGCCGTGAATGTGCTCTTGGTAAAACCGTAGAAGGGGGTTCAGCGGTCATGCTGCTTTTCGGCAAGCGGTCGATGGAGCCGGGCGACGACCCTGGTTGTTCTAGGATTGCTGCGGCGCTGATGGAGCGTCGATGCCCACGGGTCACTCCATGAAACGCGTCCTCGTCGCTCTTACCATGTTGATCGGCGCCCAGACCTGTCTCGCAGCGCAGACAAAGGATGAGGAACAGGCCGAGATGGTCCAGGGGCTGGTGCGTATCGTCGGCGCGCAGGCTGGCATCACGCTCTACTGCCGGAAGGCTTACGCGATCGACGACAAGGTGTCGGAGGGCCTGCTACGAACCGTCCGCCCCACGCTCGACAAGGCAATCGGCCATCGACAAGCGCTGGCGGCGATCGACGAAGAGGGCCAGCGCCTGTCCAAGGAAATCGCCGAGATCGGCGCCGAGCGCTGGTGCGCCGATCAGCGCGAGCTCCTCAACACCGATGGCATCCGCGTCTTTTTGGACTGAACGCCTGCCGCGGATCAGCCTCTTTGATCATTCAACGACACGCTTCGATCAACCGTAAGGGTGCATGCGTGCCGAAGATCCCGACTATCGCTGTTGCCGGTCTATGGTCTGCGATTACCGTGGCCGCGCTGACCGTCGTGGCGCTGGGGCAATCGCAGCCTGCAAGGAGCACCGACCAGACTGCAGCCCCGGCCGGCATTGCAGCCGATCCCACGAGGACGGCCTCGATCATCCTCACCGACGCCACCGGAAAGCGATACCGGACGCGTCGGGATTGAGGGCTGCCTAGCTCGGCTGCTCCTCTGCTTCTTGGATCGCCGCGACACGCGAGACCGCGCCCATGTTCCGGGTACTTCTTCTGGTCGCCATCAGTCTTGCCTCGGGCGGAGCCGCCGCTGGAGCTGCGGAGGTGATCGTCGGCCGGGCTAGTGTCACCGACGGCGACACGGTCGTCATTCACGGCACGCGCATCCGTCTCCACGGCATTGACGCCCCTGAGAGCGCGCAGCTATGCCAAGACGTCGCCGGCAAGTCTTACCGGTGCGGTCAGACCGCCGCCCTGGCCCTTTCCGACCGGATCGGCGAGGCGCCAATCTCTTGCGAGCCCCGGGACACTGATCGCTATGGCCGCACCGTCGCCATCTGCCGGAAAGGCGCCGAGGATCTGAACGCCTGGATGGTCGCCCAGGGCCACGCCGTCGCCTACCGCCGCTACGCCACCGACTACGTCGAGGCCGAGGCAACCGCGAAAGCGGCCAAGCACGGCATCTGGGCCGGCTCCTTCACGACCCCGTCCGAGTGGCGCAGGGGCGAGCGCGGCATGTACATGGGCTTCGCAGCACCCGGCGGCCCGGACGGGCCGATCCCCGCGCCGGTCTCGCGCGCGGAGCCGCCGGCTGCTGGCGGCTGCACGATCAAGGGCAATATCAGCCGGAAGGGCGAGCAGGTCTACCATCTGCCGGGCTCCCGCGATTACGACCGGACCCGGATCGACGCAAAGACCGGCGAGCGGATGTTCTGCACCGAGGATGAGGCGAAGGCTGCGGGCTGGCGGGCGACGCGCAGATGAGGCGGGCGCTTCTGTTCTGTGCCGTGCTTTTAGGGGGTTGCGGTTCGTCCGAGAACGTCGAAACGCTGTACCGCAACTCGCCTCTCGACGAGAACGCTCGGATTCACGTGGCGACCTTCGACGCTACCGAGAGCCGCGCCTACAACCAGCAAAACTGTCGGCAGGCTCAAGAGCTGTTCCAGGCGCAGCCTGGCGCGCGAACCCGCTTCTGGTGCGAGGCCGGTCGGTACAAACAATAAGCAGGTTAAGGCTGCGCTGGTACGGCCATGATCCAGCTTTGAGCCATCGCGATCGGCAGTTCCAACACCTGCGTCGTATAGCGCGGCGTTCGCATCTCGAACTTCGTGCTCCACGTCCGCTTCCCCACGAGACCAGCCCGGGCGGTGGACGACGCTGCCGCGGCCGAAGCGGGCGTTGCAGGCGTCGATCGCCGCCTGAAATGAGCGAAACGCTGGGCACCGACGGCCCTGCTCGGCATGCTTGCATTCCGAGCTTTAGTAATATCTTAAATCAGCGGTTTAGCTATTTTCGACCGAAGGATGGTTTAGCACCGCGCGCATACCGTTGAGGGCTCTTTGTCGGTCCGGTACTGATTTGATCATGTACCAAAGGCGCAGACATTCTCCCGTATCCGCGATACTTTCTGGCTCAAGAGCATCAGATAACAGTCCGTTCAGAGGCACATCTAGCAAATCCGCAATTAGTCGGAGCCGCTTTTCTGCCGAGCTGACAACCTCATGCACAATCTACACCTGCTATTACCCTAATATGCGCAATGCATCAATTTGATAATTCGCAGATCAAGGACTGTGCAGACAGTCGCATAGGCGCTCAAGGATTACAAATTTATTTTCGTTTTTCCTGTATATGTCATATGTAAACCTGCAATGAGATCAATGTGTAAGATTGGTTGCAGGCACCTGAGAGGTTGGCAACCCCCTCCAATCGGACACAAATCGTTGCCCGGCTATTCGGTCGCTACATCCAGCTCCCGTCGTTGATCCGCGAACGGATTGGCGGGCGTTCGGCCAGTGAGTGCGCGTGCGAAATTCCTGCCGCGAGCGCTTGGGCTGCTGATGAGTAGGACTGTGTGGATCGGCAAGGGTGAAAGCCGGTCGTCGTCACCGACCACCGAAAGCGCTCCCTATCGCTCCGGCATGCAGAAACGGCGACGCTATGGTTGGGTAGCGTTGGGATTTGCATGTTCCACCATGCCACGGTCCCGAGCCTGATCTAAGGCCAGGAGATCGTCGAGGCGCGCTTATCTCGACCACCGCAGTGCGACAGCTATCCTCGCGGGATGCGCACAACCCTCGCCGCCCTCGCTCTTGTCGTCATGGCCGGAGGCGCCAGCGCGCAGCAGCAGATGCCGACCGTGCCAGAGCTGCTGACGGCTGAAAGGAAGGCCTCGCAGGGGTGTGAGGGCTCGGGAGATGCCGACGTCGTCCGAGAGCAATGCCGGCTCCGCGATCGTCTGAGCGGCCGCCTGGCACAAGCCGGCTACTGCTGGGGCCGCAAAGGCCAGAGCGACGAGAAGAAGCAGTGGCACGCCTGCCAGCCGGACTCGATCTACGAGGACGATATCGAGGCGGTGCAGCGCTGACGGCCGGGCTGCAGACCGATGCACAAGCTCCCACCGGGCAGCCTCTACCGCCTTCAGACCCTGGCTCAGACCGGGGCGCGCTTCTACAAGGTGAGCGCCTACATGCGGCGTCTGGAAGTGCTGGGCCTGATCGTCGCCACCGGGCGCACGGAGCCGGAAACAGACTGCGGCGAGTACAGGATCACCGATGGCGGTCGTGCCGAGCTCAGGGAGCGCTACGACCCACCACCGACCGATCCTCCCGAAGTCTGAACTCTTCCGACGCCGGCGACGCAGATGCTATGTTCAGCTGATTGCGTCTTCTGAGCGGTGGCAATGAGCACCACGATCACCAGCGACCTGCTCAAGGCCAAGAACGTCACCGACGACGAGGTGAACGCCGCGGTCGACGTGTTCATGCGCGACCCGACGGAGAGCCTGTTCCGGTTCGCTAGCGGGCGTACGTTGGATCTGGCTACCGCCGTGCGGGCGCACGATCCGGCGCGTCTGGCCGTCGCCGATCCGGATAGGACAGTGAGGCACCGGCGCCTGATGGTGCGGAACGCGATCCTGCTAGCTGGCTCGGCCAGCGGCGTGGTCAGCGGTGGCATCTCGCCCGTCCGCGGTAGAGCCTTAGAAGCTCTCCGTGCCGTCGCTCTCCACCCGCTTGGTCTCCGCACCTCCGCACATCCGAAAGCCGCGCGAGCCTTGGTGGCGCTCGGCTACGTGGCCGTCCGGCCTGCGCAGTATGTAGGACGGAAGTGGGACGAGCAGGCGTGGTTCCTGACAGATGCCGGGCACGAGCTGATAAGGGTGCTCGGGACGGGGGATCACGGGTAGGCCGGCACCCGCGGCGGCCGATCACCGCGTTGCGCCATCACGCCCACGCCCCTATCCCCGCCGGCCCACTTCCGGCGAGACCCATGGCATCACCAGCACCGATCCGCCTCGTGCTTTATCAAGGGACAGAAAGCAAATATTACTGCTTGTTTATGAGAATATCCTCAATAGGCTGGATAATTTTTTTAGCTTCGTCTTGATCCAAACAATCTGCAGCCCATACCGAACACATAGATTGCCATAGGTGAGATCCAGGCACTAATAAAGAACTGCCAGCAGAGTTTACCCATTGGTGATGATCACTTAGCGTCATCGCTGTTTGGCACGCGTCAGCTACTCGTGAATAATCCCTACCTATTCTTTGATGAAGTACGCCCCATTCCTTCGATTTAAGATCGTTGAATACAACTCGTTCTGGCGCATCATCCCCTGGCAACAGCGTGCATCCTCTCGCGGGGGCATTGTCGCCGTCAATGAAAACCCAGGTCGGCCGCGAGAACCGCTTTGCGGCAACCATTTCGCCTAAAGCCCGTCCCAAATTAGCCGCGCCGGACGGCACGATTTTTGATCGGCGCGCATACTCAGGGCCGTGAGTAGCAATGATCTCTGAAAGCATTGTGAGAGCACGTTCATCTTCGACATACAGCTCACAATCAGGATACGTTTCATCATCCATATCCGTCATAGCGAAATTAGCACTGACACCAGATACAATTTCTCTATTTTCGCCCTTGCCCAAGATGTACATCCGTGCCTCCAAGGGCAATTCATCAAGTATGTAGGGCGAATGAGTCGTCATGATGATCTGAGCTTGTCTTTCCCGGCATATTTCAGCGAGAGCGCGAATTAGCCTTCGTTGCGAACGTGGATGCAGGGAGGTCTCAATTTCATCAATAATCAATAGTCCATATTCATTGATATCTGTTTGAAGAAATTCAATCATGGTGGTTTCACCGGTGCCCTGGTGAAATCCGGAGTACGACCTGCTTTCGTCAACAAGTACTGGAACCTTACGCTTTGGGTCAGTGCTACTTACGGCCATCCTCGCCGACTGGTACTTACGACCCATGATGCTCGAAAGACGCTCAACTCTTTTTTTCTCAAATTCAGTCGCAGAAACTTCAATGTGCGTCGATTTTGCAATTTTAGCGTAGCCAATCCTGGCTGAAACTGGCTGAATACGACTAAGATCGACCCATTCAACATCTCGTATCGGCCGCTCATCGTTTCCAAGCCACCTAGTTGTTGGCTTTCTCACAAGGCCATTTTTCGTTACGTCACCCTCTCTATACGTGTAGGCGATACGGGCGTTTCTATAGTCGTCCCAAGCGGTCGTAGGCAGAAAATCAGAGGCAAATTTCGTCTTTTTTCTCACTCTTCCATTGTAAACACTTGCTGCAGCTTGAATAATTGTGCTCTTGCCCGATCCGTTTTCGCCCACGATGGCGGCAATCGGGAAGCGGAAGTCCACTCTCTGATTACGCCATCCACGTACATTGTTGATCTCTAACGACTCAAGGCGTTTCGGCCAGCCGCCGCCGCTGGCCCATTTGGCCTGGAGCCTTCGCATTTCGTCGCTGATCGCCATTGCCACTTCTCCGCTGGCATAACAATTTTACAGCTGGAAAATTAATCAAGCCATGGTGGCGTCGGCAACCGGCGCCGCAACGATAGTTTGGTCGTAGAGAAGGCTTTCAACAGCGTTCCACCCCTGAACATCCGCGGCCAGAGCACGAAAAAGCCCGCCGCGGCCGGAGCCGGGCGAGCTGAAGGTTGCCTTGGGAATATAGGTTAGACGCTTCCGCGTCGGGTTTATTCCTCGGAAGGAGGTTCGAGCAGGAGGCTGCCTGCGAGAAGCGATAGCTCAGCACGAGGCCGGGTCCTGACCGGCACGTGCTACGGGTAGGTTCAGGCCGCGTCGCGGCCGTTGTCGCCTGCGGAGCATAACGACCATGTTTGGTTCGCTCATGGCCTGGCTACGTCGACTTGGGAAATCCCGAGGATCGGGACACAGCATGCGGAAGGGCGCCGCTGAACGGGAAGCCGGCACGTTCGAAGGGCCGACCCCTGGAAAAGCGCGCTCGTTCGAGACCGACTACCACGTGGCTACGCAGATCCTGAAAACTAGGATGAACAAGCGATACCCGGATAATTACCACGCGCGGCTGAGCGCCGGCAGCAACCAGTCCTATGATTATGGCGAGGAACGCGCGGGCGCGGTCGATGCCGCCTCGACGGCCATAGCGATGTCACTTCGGAAAGGGGCGACGGTCGAGCAAGCTGCAGAGGCGGGCGCAAAGAGCGTCGGCATCTGAGACGAGAGGGGCGCAACGCTACGAGCGCTTGGCTCGGCACCGCCGCCATCTAACGAACCTACGCATCCTCCAAGGCGTCCAGGATCTGCGCGCCGCCGAGCCACTCCGCCGCCGCTTCCAGCGTCGGGAAACGATGCTCGACGCAGTCGAAGGGGCGAGGGCGCGTCCCCTCTGGCAAATCGTCGAACAGCTCGGCGCACCAGCCTCGGACGGAGCCACTCGCCGTCACTTCGCGAACCACGCCGCCGACGATGGCACCGTTGAGCACCAGATCGTAGCTACCGGGCGCGAGGTGATGAAGCGAGTAAGTCATGCGATCCCCCTGCCGCAGCGCTACCTGGCGCGCCCCGCGGCAGGAGCTTGTAACGCCATCCGCATGAACGCATCGGCGAATGGCGTCTCGGCGCCCCGTGCCGCGATGGCGCGGATCTGCTGAACGCTATCAGGCGCCGACAGGATGTCCGCCAAGGCCGCGTTGTTGCGCCCGAGGTAGGCGCGCTTCGAGGCGTCGCCGACGCTCGCCAGCAGAGACCGACCCTGCGTCTTCGGCGCCGTCAGCCCCTGCTGCGCCAGCGTCTCACCACCGATCTCCGCCCGGTACTGCGCATTGAAGTCGGTCGGCGATCCCTGCGGCTTCCGGGTGCCCGTAGCGCGTAGGATCTGCATGAGGTCGTCGACGGCCGTCGGCGCCGCCGGGCTGTCCGGCAGGGCACGCAGCACCGCGTCGAGGTTCGTCGCCTGCTGACGCGTTCCGGCGATGTCCTTGGCGAACTTCGCCCCGCCGCCCTGTGCCTCGCCACCGACAGGCCGGCCCATGCTGGTGTCGGCCTGATCGGCGAGGCGCTGGCGCACGAGCTGCGCCGTCCCCTGCAGCTCCTCACGCGCCGTCCGCATGATGAGGTCGACGAGCTCGCGTTCACCACCGACCCGGGGCTTGGACGGCAACACCATGCCGCCGGCGGCCTCGGTCGTCGCGGCGCGCGACAGCTCACCGATCGCGCCCTGGCGCTGTGGCGCGAGCGCCTCGTCGGCCGCGCGTACACCCTGCAGGCGTCGCTGCAGGCCCGGCACCGTATCGAGAACGTCGGACCGGTCGCGGATGCCGAGAGCTAACGCATCGCCCGAGACCGTGCCGCGGGCGTCCGTCGCCGCGTCCAGCAGCTTCGTGCCGAGGTAGTTCTCGAACCCGGCGCGCGCCTCCGGCGGCGCCACGGTGTTGAAGGTCCGCACCGCCGTCGGCCCGCCGGCCTCGATCGTCGGCGCCGAGCGCTCCGGTGGAAGGGTGAACGAGCGACCGAACTCGTCGCGCTCGATGACCTTGGCAAGCGCAGGGGTCTCAAAGGGGCGCAGCGGTACGCTCGCCGTCGCGAAGTTGCGCGTGGCCTCGGCGTGCTCCGGCACTGCGGCGAGCGCCTGGTCGAGGCGGTCGCGCACGCCGATCAGCACGCGCTGCGTCGTGGGCTCCGCCTGGGAGATTAGGTCGCCCATCGCAGCGCGGGCGCCCTGCAGGCCTTCCACGGACAGGTCGAGTTCCCGCGGCTGGCCCGGCCCCGAGCGGGTCCACAGCGTGTTGCGCGCCGCATTCAGCGCCTTCGCCACCGGCCCCTTCGCCGTGCGCAGGGCGTAGTCGATGTGCTCCACGACTGCGGAGGGATTCGCTTGGCCGAACCGGACGTCCGGGATCTCCTCCCGCACCGTCGTCGACTTCACGTAGGGCTGCAGCGGCCCCTGCATCGCACCGACTGTGCGCTCGTAGGCATCGAGCGGATCGGCGTGCTCGCCGCGGACGAGGGCGCCGAGGACGCGCGAGCTGATATCCGGGTGGACCGTGTCGTAGTCGATGCCGGCCCGGCCGAGATCCTCCCGGAAGCGGCTGTCGGCGAGCGAGACGGCGGTCGCATGCTCGTCGGCCATTCGCCCGTGCACTGAGCGCCCCACCGCCACCGGCTCGGCGCCGATCGGATAGGTCTGCACCACGATGTCGTTCCCCTCGCGGTCGGGGGGCGATTCGCGGCCGGAGGCATCCCCAAGCCCCTTCATGCGGCCTGCCCGAGGATCAGCGTGACGGACCGTGGGAAATCCCGAAAAAAAGTCGGACCTCGCCGAAACGCCGCTGAGCCGTTCCGATGGGTGCTTGGTGTGATTTCACATTCCGGCGGAGACGGGCCACCGCATGGACACGGCAGGGGGCTTCTAGTGCCACGAGTATAGCCTTACCTATGGGCAAGCTTTCATGGTAGTTTACTCTACGGAATGGAGTAAACCGGCCGGATCAGAGGCCTGGACATAAGCAAGGCTCTGGCGAACGCTGGCTGTCGGACGTCGTCGAAGTGGTGCTCGACGATGAACCGTCACCGGATGACGCTTCATGCTCGACACAGGACCGGCGCGAGACCGCGCCCTCGATTTCCACTGGCGCGTCCCCGAGAATATCCTCTCGGCCGCCGGCATCCCCGACATCGCCGACCGCAAGCAGGACCTCGCCCGTCGCAGCGTCCTCGCGGCCGCATGCATCGCCGCAGACATCGAGCCCGGCGCGGGCAGGTGGGTGAGCTACAGCCGTCGGAAGGCGTTCTACGCCGGTCAGTCGCGGTACCAGGGCCTGCCCTACACCTACGACCGCGTCCTTGCCGCCGTCGCCGAACTCGTCGAGCTCGGCCTCATCGAGGAGGTCAGGGCGAGCGCCGGGGACCACCTCACCACCGGGATGCAGAGCCGCCTGCGCGCGACGCCCGACCTCGTCCACGCCTACCGCGACTCGCCCTTCGAGTACGAGACGCGCCGCTGCCGCCTCATCCTCAAGGACGACGCCGGCGACGTCATCGGCTACGACCCCACCCGGCAGACGCGACGCCTGGAGGCCGAGCTCGACCGCATCAACGCCTACCTCGGGCAGGTCAGCGTCACGATGCCGACGGGCGACGGATGGGAGCACGCCACGCGCGTCGTCCGGGCCCGCAACGACAAGCGCGGCACTTGGGCCTGCGTGGTGCCAACCCCGAGCCCCGAGGTGTACCGCGTGTTCGGCCGGGGCCGGTGGGACCGGCACGGGCGCCTGTACGGGTGGTGGCAGTCCCTACCCAAGGGCGCCCGCAAGGACCTCTTCATCAACGGCGAGGTCTGCGTCGAACCGGATTTCGCAACGCTCCACCCCAGGATTCTGTACGCGGCCCGGGGACATGCCCTGCGCCACGATCCCTACGAGACCGGCGTGTTCCCGAGGTCCGAGGGGAAGCTGGCCTTGAACGTGGCCCTCAACGCCCGGACGATGAACTCGGCGGCCGCGGCCCTCATGGACAAGGACGGGTGGGGGCACGGATGGGACTATACCCGCGGCCTGCTGAAGGCGGTGGTGAAGAGGAACGCGCCCATCGCGAAAGACATCGGCGCCGACCGTGGGATCCGCTGCATGGCCGTGGACGCCGCCATGGCGGTGGACGTCCTGAAGGCGTGCGAGAAGGCGTCCGTCCCCTGCCTGCCCGTCCACGACAGCTTCATCGTACCGGCTTCCAAGGGTGCGTGGATGGAGGCCAAGATGGACGAAATCCTGGTTGGCGTTCTCGGCGCTGTAACCCGTTCTCCTGCAACGATAATCGGGTGATTGGTTCCACATATGGGCCCCCGGGCCCGGCGCGCCCCTCTTGGGGCTCGCCTCGTCGCCTCCTTCTCTTCCCCTTCCCGACCCGCCGCCCGTCGTGGTCTATACCTCGTTTCTGGACCGTTCCGGGACTGGTTTACCTTGTGGCGTTCGACCCCCTCCGGTATATTCGAGGGGCTCATCCGGGCGCGATGCACCACATCGATGCAGACCGCTCGCCACCGTGGCGGGGGGTTCTGTGTTTCTAGGCCATCCCCCGTGACCTCGAACGCGTGACGTACCGTCGGGTACCGTCCTGGCATGGCCCTCTCCCTCGACGTCCTCTCAGATATTTGCGATGCCGTCGGGGCCTGGCAGGACGCCTACATCTCCGAAGTCGGGCTCGACAAATACCGACGCGCGTGCGCGTGGGCCATGTCCGAGACGGCCAAGGCGGCGAGCATCGGCGTCGGCGAGGCCATCGAGGACACGTTCGACAACGCCACGCCATGGATGCGAAAGGCGATGGGCTACACCCGGGCCCTCACGAGGACCGGCGACCTCGTCCAGGCCGAGCTTTTCGTCAAGCCGTCCCAGAGCATCGTCCTGAAGTATTCGATTGGCTCGGGCCCGCAGGTGCGCCGCCCCGGCGACGTTGGCCTGGCCAAGGGCCGTATCCTGATCCCATACTGTCAGAATCTGTACAGGACTTCTGTCTCGATGTATTAGCCCTCGAGCGCCGGAGAATGCGATAGGCTTCGTTCGATTTGTTTCGCTTGTCTGCTCAGGCAGCAATGTCTATACGCTGAAAATTACAACGATTTGTATTAACGACACGAAGGTCGCCGGCGTGTCTAAGCCAACGCTTTGATCCGGGCTCCCAACCGAATTGAATCTCGTCTGGACGCGCATACCAACGCAGATCAGCTTTCAATCCTCTTCTATAGCGCCCCACTAACTCAATACTCACGACGGTCCCGTCCCACATCAGTCCTTCTACTAAAAACGAATTTTCTCTACGCTCGATATTATTAATAATTGAAACAATTGCCGGAGCTTTTTCCGGCAAAACAGTTTGAAGTATTGAACGAAATTCCCGCTCATCGTCAGACGGTGCAGGACGGGGAAAAAGCTCTGCTTGCGTGATGTAGTTGATCATAGGCAAGCGTACGGTAGGTGCGCCTTCGGCTCTTACTTCGGCACGCTCTTGTACATTGATTGTACATTCAAGTGATGCGTCTAAAAGATCGATGCTCTGGTTTCTTTGCACATCGAGGCCGACAGAGGCCCTTGAAGCACTCGTAGAGGTACACAAGCTGATCCCACCAGACATGCTAGACTCCAGAAATTATTGACTGTGCGTAAATACATATACCGATAATCTTAAAGATCAATCACTGAATATCGATGCTTAATCTGCTGCCTATACTAAGGATTATGGGCTGCGCATATTCCGTATCTGTGAACGCTCTGCATGGGGGCTACAGGCTTTCCTGAGATGCCTGCGGTAGGGCTATGCCACTCGCCCTATTTTTCTGCTCGTTGCCGCTTTAAGGCGTTCGCCGGAGGCAGTCGCGAGAGCGAATGTCTAAAATGTCGCACCTTAAAGAGCGGACATTCCGCGATGCCCCTTCTGGCAGGGCGTACGCTTGGCCGACGTTGCCCGGCTGATCGTCCTGTCACTGCGGGCGATGGCGAGCAGCCGGCCCAACGTCGTCCGTCAGACCGTCGAGCACCCGTTCGGCACGCTGAAGGCCTGGATGGGAGCGACCCACTTCCTGACCCGGACCTTGGCGAAGGTCAGAACCGAGATGAGCCTGCAGGTTCTGGCCTACAACATGAAGCGGATAATCCAGATCTTCGGGGTCGGTCCGTTCATGGCGGCCATCCGGGCTTGTTGGCCACCGCTTCGCTCTGCGACACTCTCATCAGGACATTCGCCTTGAACCTGAGGGATCTGCGTTCCCACACGGCCTCGGTCGGGACCCGTCCGTCCGCCCTACGGCAAGGCTTCGTGCGAAAGCGTCATTTCCGCCCGTGGGACGATGCCTGCTTCCGAGAGGAAAGGCCGGAGGGCGGGGTTGAGGTTCCCCGGCCTCCATACAACGACGTGCTCGATGGTCGGGGCCTCCTGCAGGTCGCGGAAGACCACGTCGGCAACCCCCATCTTACGCAGCGATTGCGGTACGAGCGCTATGCCGAGGCCTTCCGCCACGAGGCTCACGATGGTCTGTTGGAGTTGCGCCTCAAGGCAGACGGTCGGTTCGAAGCCGCCCGAGCGACAGAACCCGACGACCGCCTCGCGCAATGTCGGCGCAACATCGGCCGGCGCCGCGATCAGGCGTTCGTCGACGAGGTCGTGAGCCTGGATGCCTTCCCGTCCGGCGAGGGGATGGCGGGCATGCACCGCGAGGCACAGCGGCTCACGGAAGATCGCGTGTGCGTCCAGTCCTCGCACGGGTCCGGGATTGAACATGATGGCGGCGTCGAACCGCCCGGTCAGCACCGCATCGGCCAGTGCGTTGGGAACGACCTCCCGCAGCTCGACCTGGACCTGGGGGTGGCTGGCCATGAACCGCCGCGCGAGCCCTGGCAGGACCGTGTGGGCGGCGTGCATCATGAAGCCGACGGACAGCTCGCCGAGTTCGCCCCCGTCGGCGAGCCGTGCATTACGGCAGGCTTGGTCGAACGAGGCCAGGACGGCGCGCGAATCCTCTAGGAACCGCCGACCCGCGTAGGTCAATGCCGCCTGCCGCGTGTGACGCTCAAGCAGGCGCACACCGAGCTCCTTCTCCAGGTTGGCGATCTGCCGGCTCAGGGGAGGCTGGCTGATACGCAGTCGCTCGGCCGCCCGGCCGAAGTGAAGCGTCTCGGCCAGCGCCACGAAGTAGCGCATCTGTCGGATGTCGATCATGATACCGAAAGGGTATGAATGACGGCGTCAATCAGCATTGGATGATATGGGGCTTCGAGGATAGGCCTGCCCCATCACTTCGGGGGACCCCCTGTCATGCTGTCCACGCTCACCGTCGTCCTGCCGATCTTCGCGCTCATTTTCGCCGGATGGCTCGCCCGTCGGATCGGCGTGTTAGGCCCTCACGCGACGACGGAACTCAACCGGTTCGTGGTCTACCTCGCGCTTCCGGCGCTGCTGTTCGACATCGTCGCGCATGCGCGATGGATCGATGTGTGGCAGCCGGGCTTCGTCGCTGCCTTCGGCCTCGGCGCCGCCCTCGTGTTCTGCCTCACGCTCGTCGTCCGCTTGCAACGCCCGAGGCATCTGGCCGACGCCGCCATCGACGGCCTGAATGCGGGCTACGCCAACACGGGCTTCATCGGGTTCCCGCTGGCGTTAGTAGCACTCGGCCGGGAGGCTCTCGCCCCGACGCTCGTCGCTACGATCATAACGGTCTGCATCCTGTTCGCCATCGCCATCGTGCTGATCGAGATCGGGTTGCAGACCGAGAGTCGGCGCAGGGATCTCGTCATGAAGGTCGGCGGCTCGTTGATGCGCAATCCGTTGCTTGTCGCACCGGTCCTAGGCGCTTTCATTCCGCTCGCCGGATTGGACGTCCCTGCCCCTGCGGAGACCTTCCTGAAGCTGCTTGGTGGGGCAGCCTCGCCCTGCGCGCTGGTGGCGCTCGGTCTTTTCCTGGCAGCGGAACGGGCAGCGACGGATCGCGACCCAGGTTCGGCAGCGCTCTTGGTGGGGTTCAAGCTGATCCTTCAGCCAGCCGTGACCTGGATCCTGGCAACGGTCGTGTTCGGGCTCTCGCCGATTCTGACGCACGCCGCCGTCCTGCTCGCTGCGCTTCCGACCGGAACGGGCCCGTTCATGCTGGCCGAGTTCTACGGCAGGGAGGCAGCCATCACCTCGAACGTCGTCCTGACCTCAACCATCCTGTCCGTCATGACCATCAGCGGATACCTCGCATTCGTGGCGTGAACCCACCGACCTGCTGGGGGACTGCGGGCATCAGGTCTGACGACGCTGGCTGCGTTCAACTTGCCGATGTGGCCTGAGCGCCAGGCTGGCAAGCCGCTCAAATGTAGGACGACGCAAGCGCCGGCGAGCCTTCCAGCGCGTGGGCGAGCACTTCCAGGCCCTGGGTGATCTGCTGCCGGGTGGAGGGGCCGCCGAGGCAGAGGCGTACCGCCTCGGGCGGCGTCCCGGCGACGCAGAACGGGTCGCTGGCGACGACGCCGAGCCCGGCGGAACGTCCCTGACTGGCGAAGGCCGAGCGGGTCCAGCCTTCCGGCAGCGTGATCCAAACGTGGAAGCCGTGCGGGTCCGCGGTGTAGGTCCCACTGGGAAGCAGCGAGGTCGCGATGCGCTGGCGCGCCGCGGATTCCTCGCGCACGAACTGGACGACGGCATCCGCCGTCCCGTCCAGGATCCAGCGCGTCGCCAGCGCTGTCGAGATCGGCGAGGCCATGACGGTGGCGGCCCGCAGGGCGCCGGCGAGCGGAAGGGCGGATCGGGCACTCGGGGCCACCAGGAAAGCCAGGCGCAACCCGGCGCCGAGGCATTTGGCGAGGCCGGCCACGTAGTAGGTGATCTCGGGGGCGAGCTCGGCGAAGCTCGGGGGCGGCGCCGGGCAGATGCGCGCGTAGGCATCGTCCTCGATGATGGTGACGGCGTACCGGCGCGCGACCGCGATGATGGCCTCCCGCCGCGTCCGGGACAGGGTCGTGGTGGTCGGGTTTTGCAGGAGCGGGTTCAGGTAGATCGCCTTCGGCGCGACCTTTGTGCAGACGGCCGCGAACCCATCGGGGTCGACGCCGTGCCGGTCCATGGGCAGGTCGACGAGGCGCAGGCCCAGATGCGCCGCCAGCGACCGGATGCCCGGGTAGGTGATGCGTTCTGCGCAGATGGCGTCACCGGGGCGGGCTATCTGGCCTAGCACGCTGAATAGGGCGCTGTGGGCGCCGGGGCAGATGAGCAAGCGCTCCCGCGGCGTGTCGATGCTCCGGCCCTTCAGCCAGCGCAGGGCGGCTTCCTTGTCCTCGTCCGTTCCGCCGAAACCCTGGTAGCGCAGCAGGTTGGACAGGTCGCTGGACAACTCGGCGAACGAGGCCTGCATCCGCGCCTGCAAAGCCGGCGCGTCGGGCTCGGGAGGCAGGTTCATCGTGAAGTCGACCGGCCCGATCCGTGAGCCGTCCTTCGAAGGCGTGGCCCGGCCCGGGCGCACGGGATCGATCACGAAGGTGCCTTGGCCGACGCGTCCTTCGATCAGGCCGCGCTTGTGGGCCTCGACATAGCCGCGCGAGACGGTCGTGAAGTTCAGGTCGAGGGCCTCGGCCAGGGCACGCTGGGTCGGGAGCCGCGTGCCGACCGTCAGGCGTCCGGTCCGGATGTCGTCCGCCAAGGCCTCGGCGATGGCGAGGTAGTGGGGCTTCCCCCAACGCTTCAGATCGGGCGTCCACGTCCCGCTCACGACATCCGAAGGCGTCGGTCGCCCGTCTCGCGCTGCTAAGGTCATCCGTTCTCCAAGCACACCATCAAGATGCGATCAATACTTGATTGTATGGGTAGCAAGCTCCATACCGTATCGGACGCCCAAACGGCATACAGAACTTATACATACAATACCATCAATCCATGCAGTCAGAGTAGGCATAGCGTGATGCTCTGTTGTGCATATGCCGATCTGACTGCCAGTGGAGAACATGCATCCGGAACTAAGGCGTGATGATGATTGAATGCAATATTGTATGCATTCAACCTGGGGCTATTGATGGTCTTGTTGATCGGCCTTTGTTGGCACGTCGCTTGCCATGACGGGCTGTGACCACCCGAGGCTTCGGTCGACGCGGTCCAACCCATCACGGAGTGAGATCCATGCCCGCAGTGAATCGCGAACCCCATAAGAAGGGCGACTTCCTGGTCGACTACGAGGAGAAGGTCTTCGAGGACGTGAAGGCCGAGCCAGGCCAGAAGGCGCTGGTCACCTTCCACACCGTCGCCTTCGAGGGCTCCATCGGCCTCGTGAACCTGCTCCAGGCCACCCGCCTGCAGCGCAAGGGCTTCGAGACCTCGATCCTGCTCTACGGCCCCGGCATCACCCTCGGTGTCCAGCGCGGCTTTCCGCGGCTCGGCGACGAGGCCTTCCCGGGCCACCTGAACTTCAACAACCAGCTTGAGAAGTTCATGGCCGAGGGCGGCAAGGTCTACGCCTGCCGGTTCTCGACCCAGGCCCTCTACGGCCACGGCGAGGCCGCCTTCATCGAGGGCATCCGCATGATCAACCCCCTCGACGTCCTCGACTGCATGCTCCTGCACAAGCGCGACAACGCGGTGATCATCGACACCTGGACCGTCTGAACGGGCCCTCGGCCCATCGACCGGGACGTCGCATCCGGCGGCCGCGCGCGACGCGGCCGCCGTCACCGCCGGAGGATCATCCATGTCAGAGAACCGGATCGTGCGGGCCGCCGCCGTCCAGATCGCGCCCGATCTCGACCGGCCGGAGGGCACCCTGGAACGGGTGCTGAACGCCATCGACGAGGCCGCCGCCAAGGGTGCGCGCTTCATGGTCTTCCCCGAGACCTTCGTGCCGTACTACCCGTACTTCTCGTTCGTGCTGCCGCCGGCCCTGCAGGGCGCGGAGCACCTGCGCCTCTACGAGCGTGCCGTGGCGGTGCCGGGCCCCGTCACCCAGGCGGTCTCGGCCGCCGCGCGCCGGCACGGCGTCGTCATCGTGCTCGGCGTCAACGAGCGCGACCACGGCTCGCTCTACAACGCGCAGCTCGTCTTCGACGCCGATGGCACCCTGAAGCTCAAGCGCCGCAAGATCACCCCGACCTACCACGAGCGCATGATCTGGGGTCAAGGCGATGGCGCCGGCCTCACGGTGGTCGACACCGCGGTCGGGCGCGTCGGGGCGCTGGCCTGCTGGGAGCACTACAACCCGCTTGCCCGCTACGCCCTGATGGCCCGGCACGAAGAGATCCACGCCGCGCAGTTCCCGGGCTCGCTGGTCGGTCAGATCTTCGCCGACCAGATGGAGGTGACGATCCGCCATCACGCCCTGGAGGCGGCCTGCTTCGTCGTCAACGCCACGGGCTGGCTCACCGACGAGCAGGTGGCGCAGGTCTGCCCGGATGAGCGCCTCCGCGGGGCCTGCCGGGGTGGCAACTGCACCGCCATCGTCTCGCCCGAGGGCAAGCACCTCGCCGACCCGCTCGGCACCGGAGAGGGCATCCTCGTCGCCGACATGGACCTCGCGCTGGTGACCAAGCGCAAGCGGATGATGGACTCGGTCGGCCACTACGCCCGTCCGGAACTCCTCAGCCTTCTCCACGACGACCGCCCGGCCTCGTTCGTGCACCAGCCGATCCGTTCGCAACATCAATATCGGAGCCTCGACCATGAGCAGTTCCCCGCTTCCGACGAGCCTTCCCACGCTTCCGCCGGGCATGGCGGGCCTGGTCGGGATGCCGACGGAACGCCTGATCAACGCGTTGCAGTCCTACGGCGTTAGGCTCGCCGACAGCCGCGCCGGTGCCCCGAGCCGGCGCGGCGGCGCCGGTCCCTCCGACCATAAGGCGATGACCATCGCGGGCCGCACCGTGATGGTGCCGGTCCACACCGAGACCGCGTTCGACTCGCCCTTCCTGGTACGCCGACCGGACCTCGACGGGGTCTCGGTCATCGAGCACGAAGGCGCGGTGATCGGCCGGGCGACCTTCCCGGGCAAGCCGCGCTTCTACGCCCTCTCGACCTTCGACGGGGTGCCGTACTCGAAGATCGCGGTGATGCACGGACGCGACGTGCTCGCGACAACAGTGCTGCAGACCTGCATCCGCTACGCCAGCCGAACCAAGACCTGCCAGTTCTGCTCCATCGGCCAGTCCCTCGCCGCCGGCCGCACCGTAGCCCGCAAGACCCCTGAGCAGCTCGCCGAGGTCGCCCGCGCCGCCGTTCTGCTGGACGGCGTCAAGCACATGGTGATGACCACGGGCACCCCGAACGCCACCGACCGCGGCGCCGCCATCCTCTGCGAGAGTGCGTTTGCGGTGAAGGCCGCGGTGGACCTGCCGATCCAGGCGCAGTGCGAGCCGCCGGACGACGACCGCTGGTTCGAACGCATGAAGGCGTCGGGCGTCGACGCGCTCGGCATGCACCTGGAGGCCGTCACCCCCGAGGTCCGTGACCGGATCATGCCCGGCAAGGCGAGCGTGCCGCTGGAGCGCTACTACGACGCCTTCGCGGCGGCCGTGCCGGTCTTCGGGCGGGGCCAGGTCTCGACCTACATCCTCGCCGGTCTCGGCGATGCGCCGGAGGCGATCCTCGCCATGGCCGAGCGTCTAGTCGGGATGGGCGTCTACCCCTTCGTCGTGCCCTTCGTGCCGATCTCCGGCACGCCGCTGGAGAGCCACCCGGCCCCGTCGCCGGATTTCATGCACGCGATCCTGCAGCCCCTGTCCGAGATGCTGGGTCGGGCGAACCTGCGCTCCACCGACATCAAGGCCGGCTGCGGTCGCTGCGGCGCCTGTTCGGCCCTCTCCACTTACGAGCGTACGGGGGTGGCGGCATGATCCTCGAACCCGTCGCGCCGTACCGCCCAAGCCATTTCCGGGTGAAGTTCGCCACTTCCGCCTGGGAGCGGCGCGCCTGCGGCGCCCTGCGCCGACAGGTGTTCTGCACGGAGCAAGCCATCTTCGCGGATGACGACCGTGATGCCATCGACGGGCACGCGATCCCGATCTGCGCCCTCTCCACCCTCGGCGGGGATGCCGATGCCGTCGTCGGCACCGTGCGCATCCATGAGGTAGCGGAACGTCCTGGCGAGTGGTGGGGCTCGCGACTGGCCGTTGCCAAAGCCTTCCGCGGCACGGCGGCGCTCGGGGCCGGGCTGATCCAGGTCGCGGTCGCGTCGGCCCATGCACGGGGATGCACGCGCTTCCTGGCGCACGTGCAGGACCGGAACGTGCCGCTGTTCGAGGCCCTGCACTGGGCGAGCCTCGATGCGGTGGAACTCCATGGTCGCCTTCACCACCTGATGCAGGCCGATCTCGCCGCCTACCCGCCGATGCACGACCCTGAGCACGGGCTCGTCACGTTCCGCAGGGCGGCGTGATGACCGCGGCCGTCGACATCAAGACCCTGGCCGGCCAGATCCGGGATGCACGGGGCGTCGCCCACAAGCGCGACATCGATGCCGTCGTCACGCGCCTCGGACTGGGCTCACGGCATGATGCGGTGCCGGTCGGAGACGATTGCGCCGCCATCCCCGATGGGGATGGACACCTGCTCTTCGCCATCGAGGGCTTCATCGACAGCTTCGTCTCGGCCGATCCCTACTTCGCCGGTTATTGCGGGATCATGGTGAACCTCAGCGACGTGGCGGCCATGGGCGGGCGCCCGCTCGCGGTCGTCGACGCCCTGTGGAGCCGGGACGCGGCGGCGGCGGACCCGATCCTGGCCGGCCTGTCTGACGCCGCCGCGCTCTACGGCGTGCCGGTCGTCGGCGGCCACACGAACACGCGTTCGGAGACCGAGAACCTGGCGGTCGCCGTGCTCGGCCGCGCCGGTCCCCGCCTGCTGACGAGCTTCGATGCGGCACCGGGCGACGACCTCGTCGCCGCCATCGACCTGCGCGGTCGCTTCCGCGATCCGCATCCCTACTGGGACGCCTCGACCGGGTCGCCAGGCGAGCGCCTGCGCGGCGACCTCGCCCTGCTGCCAGGGCTCGCGGAGGACGGCCTTTGCCGCGCGGCCAAGGATATCAGCATGGCGGGCGTCGTCGGCACGGCACTGATGCTGCTCGAATGCTCGAAGGTCGGCGCCGTCATCGACCTCGACGCGATCCCACGGCCCGACGACGTTCCGATGGCGCGCTGGCTCACCGCCTTCCCAAGCTACGGCTACCTCCTCAGCATCCGCCCCGCCGACACCCCGGCCGTGCTCGACCGTTTCGCCGCGCGGGGCATCACGGCCGCGACCATCGGAACCGTCGATGCGAGCCGGGTCGCGCGCATCCGCGATGCCGGAGGCGAGGAGGCCGTGGTCTGGGATTTCGTCGCCAGCCCCCTCATCGGCTGCGGCCGGGATGAAGCGGAGGCCTCGGCATGACCGGTCTGCGCATCGCCCTGCTTACCCACTCCACCAACCCGCGGGGCGGCGTCGCCCATTGCCTCGCCCTGGCCGAAGCTCTGTGCGCCCTCGGGCACGAGGCGGTGGTCCACGCGCCTGACCCGTCCGGCCGTGGTTTCTTCCGGGCCGCCGCTTGCCCCACGGTTTCCGTCTCCGCCCGCACGGTTGCCGGTGACACGGTCGAGCTCGTGCGGACGCGCATCAACGACTACCTCGTTCATTTTGGGTCGCCGGCGGCCTGTGACTTCGATGTCTTCCACGCCCACGACGGCATCGGCGGCAACGCGCTCGCCACCCTGAAGCATCGGCGTCTGATTCCGGGTTTCGTTCGGACGGTCCACCACTTGGATACATTCGCCGACCCGCAGCTTGCCGATTGGCAGGATCGCTCGATCCAGGAGGCTCGGCGCATCCTCTGCGTCAGTCAGGGCTGGACCGACCAGGTCCGTTCGGACTTCGGTGGGATGCCTGAGGTCGTCGGCAACGGCGTCGACATGGCGGCCTACCAACCCACGCCTGACCTGCAGGATGCCGCCGTACGGCGGCGCTGGGGGTTGAGCGACGGTCCCATTGTCCTAGCCATCGGCGGCTTCGAGGCGCGCAAGAACACCCTCGGCATCATCGAGGCGTTCGCGCGCTTGCGTGAGCGCCATCCCGGGGCCCAGCTCGTCATCGCCGGGGGAGCCTCGCTTTTCGATCACGCCGCCTACCGCGCGCGATGCCATGCGGCCCTAACCGCCAATGGCCTGGCGGCTGGGGCAAGCGGTACCGTGATCGAGACCGGTCCGGTTCCGCAGGCCGATATACCGGCCCTCTACCGTATCGCCGACGTGCTGGCGTTTCCTTCGCTGAAGGAAGGGTTCGGCCTGTGCGTGCTGGAGGCGATGGCCTGCGGCACCCCGGTCGTCGTCTCGCACCGACCGCCCTTCACCGAATACCTCGCCGAGGGTGACGCACTGTTCGTCGATCCGGCCGCCCCCGACGACATCGCCCGAGCCATGGCAATCGCACTCGTGCCGGAGACGCACGACCGCCTGAGGCTCGCGGGCTTCGCACGGGCCGCCGCCCATTCCTGGCGGGCCTGCGCCGAGCGCCACCTCGATGCCTACGCGGGCTGCGCCCGCATGCGACAGGAGCCGACCCATGCCTGAGATGCACTTCCACGTCCGCTGGCCCGACGGTCGGCGCGAGGCCTGCTACTCGCCGTCCCTCGTCGTGAAGGACTTCCTCGTGCCGGGCGAGAGCTACGCCGTCGACGAGTTTGTCGAGAAGACCCGCACCGCCCTCAACATCGCGAGCGAGCGCGTACGCGAGAAGTACGGCTTCGCCTGCTCGTCCGCCCTGGACCAACTCGCCCGGATCGAGGCCGCCGCGAAGCTCCAACCTTCCGATGGTCGGGTCATGGTCGAGACCTTCGAGCCCTGAACCGCCCCCCTTTCTGCGAACTCACGGAGTGAGAGCCATGACGTCCACCCCCCGTCACGTTCCCGTTGCCGTCGTCGGCGGCGGCCAGGCCGGCCTCTCGGTCAGCTACCACCTCAAGCAGCGCGGAATCGAGCACCTTGTCTTCGAGAAGAACACGGCGGCCCACACCTGGTCGACGCAGCGCTGGGACACGTTCTGCCTCGTCACGCCGAACTGGCAGTGCGACCTGCCAGGCCATCCCTACGATGGGCCGGAGCCGGACGGGTTCATGCGAAAGGACGAGATCGTCGCGTATCTCAAGGCCTTTGTCGCCAAGGTGAACCCGCCGATACGCGAGGGCGTCTCGGTTACCCGTGTCGAGCGGCAGGAAGACGGCATCTTCTCGGTCCAGACCTCGGAGGGCGACTACACCGCCGACGAGATCGTCGTGGCCTCGGGCGGCTACCACACGCCGATCATCCCGCGCATGGCCGAGAAGCTGCCGGGCTCCGTCACGCAGATCCACTCGAACCAGTACCGCAACGCAGCCCAATTGCCCGAGGGCGAAGTCCTGGTCGTCGGCTCCGGACAGTCCGGCGCGCAGATCGCCGAGGATCTGCATCTGGCAGGTCGCAAGGTGCACCTCGCGGTCGGCGACGCACCCCGCTGCGCCCGGTTCTACCGCGGCCGCGACGTCGTCACCTGGCTTGCCGACATGGGCTACTACGAGATGACCGTCGACAACCATCCGCTGCGAGACGGCGTCCGCGACAACACCAACCACTACGTCACCGGCCGTGACGGCGGCCGCGACATCGACCTGCGCCGCTTCGCCACCGAGGGCATGAAGCTCTACGGCCTGATGGAGGACTACCGGGACGGCAGCCTGCGCTTCCGCGACGACCTCAAGCGTTCGCTCGACAGCGCCGACCGGACCTACAACGGCATCAACGCGGCTATCGACAAGTACATTGCCGAGAAGGGCATTGAGGCCCCGGAGCAGGAACACTACGCGCCGGTCTGGGAGCCGGGCGAGTCGATCACCAGCCTCGCCCTTGAAGGGTCCGGCATCACGTCGGTGGTCTGGTGCATCGGCTTTTCGCCGGACTTCCGCTGGCTCGACGCCTCCGTGTTCAACGGTTCGGGCAGCCCGAAGCACAGGCGCGGCGTCACGAACGAGGAGGGGATCTACTTCATCGGGCTGCCGTGGCTGAACACCTGGGGGTCCGGGCGTTTCGGCGCGGTCGGCCGCGATGCCGAACACGTCGTCCATGCGATCCAGCAGCGCCTCGGCACCGAGCGGTTCGCCCTGAAGTTCGCGGTCTGAGGCTGGCCTCGACGATAGCCCGGATGGCACCGGCCAGCATGTCGGGTGCAACGGCTCCGATCTCGCTCAACCTCGAAGCCCATGGGACTTCTCCGACGACGGTGTGCCTGTGCTATCCCTGCAACAAGGCGTCAATCCAAGCATCTGCCAAGCAAAATTGAGTAGACTACGAAGACTGAAGACTTAGAATATAATAATTGTTGGATATGCATACAAATTGAGTGCAGATCCGATCAATCAAAATAAACAACTACTAAAATTGCCGATACGCCGCCATCGCCGATGCTTCCGGCGGACGGGTGCGGCTGCCCGATGAAGTTCCGAGCAGGGGATTGATGATGTTGAAGAAGTTCGCAGCCGCGGCAGGAGCGTTCGCCGCAATCACCCTCAGCGCGACCGCCTCGTTCGCGCAATCCACCACCATTCCGGGTGAGCAGGTCGGCCTCGCCGTCGGTGCGCCGCTCCCCGAGGGCATCTACGCCATCGACACCTTCATCTACCGCCGGAACGACACCCGGTTCTCGACCGATACCGCGATCAACGTGCCTGTCCTGGTCTGGTCGACAGGCTTCAAGTTGTTCGGCGCCAACGTCGAGCCATTGCTCGCACAGCCCACGGTGTTCGGCTTCCTCAATAATCCGGCTGGCGTGCCGAACCGAGACTTCTCGGTCAATGTCGGAACCCTTGTCGGATCGATCTTCGCATGGGACCTGGGAAACAACTTCGGCGTCAGCTACTTGGCGGCGGTTCACCTGAACGATCTTGATGCCGGTCGTGGCCTGACGCAATTTTCGTCGAACACCTACCGCCAAGGCTTCGCGGCAAGCTACACGGGCGATGGCTGGAACCTCACGGCCAACCTGACCCATAACTTCTACGACTCGCCCGGTCGGTTCGAGGGGCCGGTCGGTCGTGCCATCGGTCCCCTATACCTTGCCGACGCCCTCCTGCTCGACCTCACGGCCACCAAGAAGTTCGGCAAGTTCGAAGTCGGCGCGGTCGCCTACGGGGTGACGGACCTGCCTCTCGGCGGTCGCGACTTCGCGCGGGCCACCGCGCAGGGCTACACCCGGGCAGGGCGCTTCGCGGTCGGCGGCCTGGTCGGCTATGATTTCGGGCCCTTCACGGCGCAATTGATGGTCGCCCGCGACGTCGCAGTCCGGACCCGCGGCACCGAATCCACCGACGGCTTCATCCGTCTCATCGCCCCGCTATACAGCGCGCCGAAGGCAGCCGAACCGATGCCCGTCAGTCTCGTCCGCAAGTATTGATTCCGGCATTCGCGCCCCCAATCACCCTCACCTGAGGTAGGGGGGACGTGACCGTAATCGAAGTGAAAATCCTTCCCAAGGACTCCGCTTCGATAGGGGCCGGGTGGTTCAGTCTCAACAGCTACCGCCACCCGGCCCCGCCTTCCGCAACGGAGAAGGTCGATGACTTTGCACATGCGGTTGGCCGGTGCCGGCTCGCCCCTCTCGGAAGCGTCCAGCTACGTCCTGGGCATGCCGCACCTAAGCCCGAACGGCCTCTCGGAAAATTGGCTCTGGAAGGAGCTCGGACATCGTCACTGGAACTTGATCGCCAAGGCCTACGGCAGGGCGGCGACCGGGTTCGGTTCCGTGGGCGACCAGCCCATCTACGCCGCGTTCCGAAACATCTCGCTGCATGGTGGCGACCTTGGCGGCGTTCGGGAGAACGACAGCTTGGATGTACGCTCGACGATCACGCACCTCTCGGAGACCCGGGTCGTCAGTCGCCACTTCGCCGCGTGTCGGGACCGGTTGATCGCGGATGTGGAGATGACGTCCGTGTTCGTCAGGCGTCAGGCCGAAGGCATGAACCGCTCCATCACCCGTGTCAGGATCGAGGGTACCGGAAGCGCGGAACCCTCCCTGGGGACCGTGTCATCGCAGCCAGCGTATCGTTGTCATGAGACGTTGGCCCACGATGTGT
Source organism: Methylobacterium sp. WL12 (assembly GCF_008039475.1). NCBI lineage: Bacteria > Pseudomonadati > Pseudomonadota > Alphaproteobacteria > Hyphomicrobiales > Methylobacteriaceae > Methylobacterium > Methylobacterium sp. WL12. Next base: position 28,845 of record NZ_VRUW01000024.1, read on the forward strand.
GGGTCGATGAGAATGAGTTGGGCACAACACCAATCACGATGTGCCCACATTTGGACTTCAACGGTGCCGGCCTTCTATATTTCAGCAGCTTCATCGCCGCGGTGGATAGGGCTGAGTGGCGTTTCATCGGCAAACGGTCGGGCCAGTTCTCGACCAAAAGGCGTCAAGCGCGGTTCAACGCGAACATCGAGGTAGGTGACGACATCACCGTGCGGTTGTTCGCAGCACAGGATGATGCGGGATGCCGGCATCGTGCGCTTCTGAGCGCCTCGGTGGATGGTAAGCTCTTGGCCGATGTGGTGACGCACCGCACGATGTCCTGATCTAGCTTCCTACCTACCAACGACAATTTATTATATGTCCACTTAATCCTACGGCGTGTTGCTGGCAGTTTTCATCCAATCAGCATTCCAAGAAACTTACGCCGTTCATTGGACATTGATTTCGCTCCCAATGTATTCTGCTTCCATGTTCATCGAGGACCAAGGGGCTGGACGTCCGCTATTGTGAACGATCTGGATTACCTGATTTGGAGAGGTTGGGTCGTAAGCAGCCTCCCGCTGCGGGTGCCCAGCGTCGGATTCCGAACTCTAGCCATAGGTGAAATCACGGGTTGTGATTATGCCGAGGGCATTCTCGTTCGCCGTCAGAGCTCGGTCGTACTCGATCAGTCGTGCTACGTCCTCGCAGGCATTCCGGCCGTAGATCTTCCCGATCAGGTACAGGGTGGTGTCGATGGCGAGCGAGACACCGCCACCAGTGACCACCACATCGTCGACGATTGCGGCGACTCGGGCGGTGACGCCCTCGGCTTTCGCGGACAGCAGGTCGAGGGGGGCGACGGTTTCGGCCCCGACGGCCGCGCGGCGGGTCGTAGCCATGCGCTTGTCGAGGCTGCCGGCCGCCGCAAGAATCAGGGCGCCCGTGCAGACGGAGGCGAGTGTCTCGGGCCGCCGGCCGCGCAGGAAGGCGAGGAGGCGGGCATCTTCCGACGCCTGCGGCCAGCCGGGACCACCGCAGACCACGAACACGTCGCAATCCGGGGCGTCAGTCACGCCGAAGGGCACCGTGACGGCTAGGCCACCCGCCATTTGGACCGGTCCCGGCTCGGCCGCGATCACGGCGTCGGCGAGGTTCGGCAGGATGCGCCGGGCCATGGACAGGACGCCGACTGTCCCGCCGAGATCGATGGGCTCGATGCCCGGATAAACGATGATGCCGATGCGCGCGGGTGCGTCCCGGTCTCGCATGGTATTCTCCTCTAGATCGTCGGACGGGTCTTAGCGCAGGACCTTCGACCTTCAGGCTGGACAGGACGGAATGACAGTTCGAACGACGGTGCGGCGGGAGCAGATCGAGAGCGAGGCGCGCTCCCAACTTTCGATCCTGGCGGACGAAGTGCGCCTCCACCGCAGGCAGCGCGACCTGTCCCTTGAGGCGCTCGCGTCCCTGTCCGGCGTCAGCCGCTCGATGATCTCGAAGATCGAGCGGGGCGAGGCGGTGCCCTCGACGGCCGTGCTGTCCCGCCTCGCCGAGGCCCTAGGCGTAACCTTCTCACGCTTGATGGCGCCGGAAACCGAGCGCGAGGTCCTGTTGATCCCCGCCTCGCGCCAGCCGGTCCTACGCGACGACGCCTCCGGCTTCCTGCGCCGGTGTCTGTCGCCGGTCCTGCCGGGGCGCGGTATCGACTGGGTGCTCAACACCCTCCCGCCAAGGGCGAGCACGGGCGAGTTCGTAGCGCACCGTAGGGGCGTGTCCGAATACATCTACGTCCTCAAGGGACGGCTGCAGGCGGTCATTGGCGATCGGATCCTCGTGGCGAACGCGGGTGACAGCCTGTATTTCGAGGCCGACGCCGGCCACGCCTTCACCAACATTGGCTCCGGACCCTGCGAATACTTTTTGGTCATCGACGCGTCCCGGCTTCGCTGAGGCGCTCACTGCCCCGAATAGGTCTCGGGTCGTTCCACCCTATTCAGAGCGAAGGCTTGCACCAGCCGCGCCAAGCATCGGGCGCAGTCAGCATGGCACACCTCTTGCCTCCCCGATAGTGGAATTCATTCCACTCTGAAGAGAGAGGCGGGCTACGTCATGACCAGCACTCCAGCAGTCGCCGCGTTGAACGTCCGAGCCGCGTCCGCCGACGACCGGCAGATGCGCCAGATCATCCTGGCCAGCATGCTCGGCACCATCATCGAGTGGTACGATTTTCTGATCTACGGCACCGCCGCCGCCCTGGTGTTCAACAAGCTGTTCTTCCCAAGCCTCGACCCCGTCGCCGGCACGCTGGCGGCCTTCGCGTCCTACGCGGTCGGCTTCGTGGCACGCCCGCTCGGCGGCGCGATCTTCGGTCATTACGGCGACCGGCTCGGCCGCAAGGCGATGCTGACCCTGACTATGCTGATCATGGGCGTCGGCACCTTCCTGATCGGGTGCCTGCCCACCTACGCGCAGATCGGCCTGTGGGCACCAGTCCTCCTCGTCGCCCTCCGGCTGCTGCAGGGCATCGGCATCGGCGGCGAGTGGGGCGGCGCCGTCCTGATGGTGATCGAGCACGCTCCCGAGCACCGGCGAGGCCTATACGGCAGCCTTGTTCAGGTCGGCTTCCCCATCGGGATCGCTGCTTCGACCGCTACCTTCCTGTGGCTGACGAGCCTGCCCGAGGCAGACTTCCTGTCCTGGGGCTGGCGGCTGCCATTCCTGGCCAGCGCGTTCCTGATCGGCATTGGTCTGTTCGTGCGACTGCGCCTCGTCGAAACCCCCGCTTTTGCCCGGGTCAAGGAGGAGGCCGCGGTCGCGCACATGCCCCTCCTGGACGTCATTATGAAGCAGCCGCACACCTTCCTTGTCGCGGTCGGCCTCAAGGTCTCGGAGGTCGCCTGGGTCTACATCCTAACCGTGTTCTCGATCGTCTACGCGACCAAGACCCTTGAGCTACCCCGCTCACTGATCCTCAACGCGATCCTGCTGGCGGCAGCCCTCGAACTCGTCACCATGCCGCTGTTCGGATGGCTCTCGGACAAGGTCGGGCGGCGGCCGATGTACTTCGTGGGCTCGGCCGTCAGCGCTTGCTGCGCGCTCGTGCTCTTCAGCCTCCTCGACACCCGCGACCCGACCACCGTAGTGCTCACCATCGCGGTGATCATGAGCCTGACCCACGCAATGATGTTCGGGCCGCAGGCGGCCTTCATGCCGGAGCTGTTCGGGACGCGCACCCGCTACAGCGGCGCCTCCCTGGGCTGCCAGGTCGCGGCGGCCATCTCGGGAGGCTTCGCGCCCATCATTGCCACCGGGCTACTCGCCTGGGCGGGCGCGACCTGGCCGATTGCCCTCTACCTCATCGCCCTCGCTGTCGTGAGCTTCGTCGCCACGATGGTTGCCGCCGAGACCCGGCATCTCGACATCACGAGAGCCTGACAAAACAGCATCCTCGCCCACGAAGGTTCCATTATGATGGAATTTCGTCCACGATAGATGGCGATCTGAGACTCACACCTAAAATGGCAGAGCAAAAATCGATGACTGACAGGGCGGTACTCAGCACCGATGGGGCTGCGAAGGCGGTTGGGCCCTATGCGCAGGGCACGCGGGTCGGAGACTTGGTCTTCGCCTCTGGCCAGCTACCCATTGATCCGGCGACCGGCGCCATCCCCGACAGTGTCGAGGACCAAACCCGGCAATCGCTCGCCAACCTCGCGGCGGTGCTAGCAGCGGGCGGTGCGAGCCTTGCCTCTATAGCCAAGACGACCGTGTTCCTCAAGAACATGGACGACTTCGCCGCGATGAACGGCGTCTACGCCGAGCACTTTCCCGAGGCACCGCCCGCCCGCTCGACCGTCGAGGTCGCACGGCTACCACGCGACGTCCTCGTTGAGATTGAGGCCATCGCCCTCGCGACGGGTGCCTCGGCATGAACTCTGACGCCGCTCTCGACGCTAGACCTGCCATGGTCGACGCCTTCGCGCATCCCGCCGGATCGGTAGCCGTAGAGGTGCCGGGGGGCGCCATGGCGTGGAGCGGCACGTTGCTCCACATCCACATCGCCCCCGCGGCGAGCTATGAGATGGAGGAGTTGCACGAGGCGACCTGCGTAGCCGGCAGGGGCATCGTCGGCGACCGCTACTTCTTCGGGACCGGCACCTACTCGCCGAAGCCCGACGTGCGCGAGGTGACGCTTATCGAGCAGGAGGCCCTCGATGCCCTCGTGCGCAACGACCCGCCGCTCCAAGGCGGGCCGATTCAGCTTCTCCCGGTCGACCACCGCCGCAACCTGACAGTCCGGGGCGTACCGCTGAACCACCTCGTCGGCCGCCGCTTCCGGGTTGGGGAGGTAATCCTCCGGGGTGGCCGACTGAACTTCCCCTGCAAGTACCTTGAGGAACTGCTCGGGTCCCCGGTGTTTCTGCCGCTGTACAACCGCTCCGGACTGAACTGCAGCATCGAACGCGGCGGCATGATCCGCCCCGGCGATCCAATCGGCCTCCTCGACGGGACCGCGGACTGAACACCATGACTGCTCGTATGATCATGAAGCTAAAGGTGGCGTCGGCCCGGCCGACAACGCCCGCGGTTCTTCACCTTCGTCTGGTTCACCCGCAACGCCCGGAGCTTCCGGCCTGGGATCCCGGTGCCCACGTTGATCTCCGGCTCCCGGACGGGCGCGTGCGCCAATACTCGCTCTGTGGTGATCCGGCCGACCGCACGGCGTACGAGATTGCAGTCAAGCGCGAGGATGCGGGCAGGGGCGGTTCAGCCTGGGCGCATGAGAACCTCTTGCCCGGCGCCGTCGCCCACGTCTCGGCGCCTCGCAACAACTTCCCCCTCGTGGACGTGGCTAGCGAGCACATCTTCGTCGCCGGCGGCATCGGGGTAACGCCCTTCGTAGCCATGGCGCGCCAACTTGCGACTGATGGCCGACGCTTCGTCCTTCACGATTGCGCGCCATCGCCCGAGCAAGCACCGCTCCTCAACGAGCTCCGCGCTGTCTGCGGCAGACACCTGCGCGAATGGTTTACTTCGGAGGGCCGCCGGTTCGAACCGGCCGAGATCGGCCCGCCCCGGGACGGCACCCACGTCTACGCCTGCGGCCCCCAGCGCCTGCTCGACGTCGTTCGGGCAGCCTTGAGCGCCGCGGGCTGGCCGGACGCGCAAATCCACAGCGAGGTGTTCCAGGCGACCCTAGACGAGAACTTCAAACCGGAGCCTTTCGACGCGACCATTGCCTCGACCGGCGCGGTGCTACACGTGCCGGCCGACCGCTCGCTGCTTCAGGTGCTGCGCGACCACGGACTGGCGACCGCCTCTTCCTGCGAGCTTGGCGTGTGCGGGACCTGCACCTGCGGCTACCGAGACGGCGTGGTGATCCACCGCGACGTCGTGCTGCCGGTGGCGAGCCGACAGGACCGGATGACCCCATGCGTCTCCCGAGCTCGCGTCAGCGTCACGCTCGATCTTTGACGCATTGCCGACTTCCACCCGCTTTTAGGAGTAGGAGTCCGCCACCCTCTTCGGAAGAGACACAAGCTCATCGCTTCGAAGCCCAAGCGGACCGAATCTGCCTCGATCAGGGCTTCGACAAACGAGCTCCCAGAGCGTCCTGGCGGGGTGAGATAGCCGATGGGCTCCCGAAGTCGGTCAGTTCGACGATCATCGCATCGACGAACGCCCGGGCTCTCGTCGACAGCGAATGGCCGGACGCGAACAGGGCGTAGACCGGCGATGGCGCGCTCGCATAGTCCGGGAGCACCCGCTCCAACCGGTTCGCAGCGAGGTCAGAGGCGAGGTCCAAAGCGGACTTCAGCATGATGCCTGCTCCTGCAAGAGCCCAATCGTGAACCGCGTCGCCACTGTCCGAGCGAAGACGTATCCTGAGGCGGATGTCCGTCTCGACGCCATTTAATCCGAGCAAGCGCCACGGAAGCGTCGCATCGCCGTAGCTCAAGCCTTCCAAGCCCACGAGGTCTTCGGGCTTCGAGGGGCGTCCATGCCTATCCAGGTAGGCAGGCGCCGCGACCAGGATACGTCGGTTTTCGGCTAGCCGACGCATGATCATCGTGCTGTCGCGCGGCGGGCCGATGCGGATGGCCACCTCGATGCGCTCGCCGATGAGGTCGGTAACGCGGTCGTCGAGCCTCAGGTCGACATCAAGGCGGGGGTGGCGTGCTGCGAGGCGGCCCAGGATCGGCGCCACGTGCCGCCGACCGAACGAGACCGGTGCGCCGACCCGCAGTAATCCCATCGGCTCGTCGCGCCCGGTCGCAATGCGCTCCTCGGCGGCTTCGATGGCGTCCAGTGCCTGCTCAACCTGCACGAGGAGGGCTTGGCCCTCGTCGGTCATCGAGAGTCTGCGCGTGGTGCGCTGGATCAACCTCACGCCGGCCCTGCGTTCGAGCGTCGTCAGGCGCTTGCTCACCACCGCGAGACCGACCCCGAGATCGCGTGCGGCCGCCGTCAAGCTGCCGAGCGACGCGATCCGACGAAAGGTGCGCAGTTCGTTCAGATCGTCGAGCATCGATACTCAACCTACGTTCAACAGTGCCTCAATCATAACCCGGCTTATCTGCCCGAGCGCAACGGTTATTTCGTGGTGACGAACGGGGACGCTCCCCCGGGATGGCTAAGTGGAGACCAACGCGATGCCCTCGAACCTGAGTGGAAGAACAGTCCTCGTCGTCGGCGCCGCCGGCGGGATCGGCTTGGCCACCGCGCGGCTCTTCACGCGGAACGGTGCGCGCGTCGTCGCTGCGGGCCGTCAGGGCGCGAAGCTCGACGAGGCTGCTCGGACCGCAGTGGCGGAGGCGGCCGCGCTCGATTTCACTGACGAGGCTGCGGTCGAAGCCTTTTTCGGCGGTCGGGGGCCTTTCGATCATGTGGTGGTCGCCGCGGCCACCACGAGGACCGGATCGGTCGCCGAGCTCCCGTTGGCGGACGCCAGGTCGGCGATGGATTCAAAGTTCTGGGGCGCCTATCGCATCGCCCGGTCCGCAAAGATCGTCGAGGGCGGCTCGCTGACCTTCGTGTCCGGCTACCTCAGCCAACGTCCCGGTCCCGCCGCCGTGCTGCAGGGGGCGATCAATGCCGCGCTCGATGCCCTCGCCCGCGGCCTTGCTCTTGAGCGGGCGCCGGTCCGAGTCAACACGGTGTCGCCGGGGCTGGTGGACACGCCGCTCTACGCGCGGATGGATGCGGCCGACCGGCAGGCGATGTTCGAGCGTCGTGCGGCGCAGCTGCCGGCCCGCCGGATCGGGCAGCCCGACGACATCGCCCAGGCCATCCTGTTCGTGGCCACGAACCCCTTCGCCACCGGCTCGACCGTCACCGTGGACGGCGGCGGCACCATCGCGTGAAGGACCCTCCATGCGCCTCGACCACGCCACGCTGCGCACCCGCGACCTGAAAGGCCACCGTCGCTTCTTCGCGAACGTCTTCGACCTGCGCGACGGCTTCCGCCCGGCTTTCGATTTTCCCGGCCACTGGCTCTACGCTGACGGGGAACCGGTCGTGCACCTCATCCCGGCACGCGCCCGCACGCACGATCCGGTCGCGTCGGCCGAGGGCATCGACCATGTCGCCTTCCTGCGCGACGACCATGACGCCTTCCGCCGGCGCCTCGACGACCACGGCATCCCCTACAGCCGGATGGAGCTTCCCGAGATCGGCGAGCGCCGCGTCTTCCTGCACGCCCCGGGCGGCATGTTGATCGAGGTCGCCTTCCGCGATCGGGGACCGACGGCACGGATTCAGGAGACCACCCGATGAGCCCATCGCTTCGTTTCGCCGTCTTGGCAGTCGTCCTGGCGGCCAGCCCCGTCGCCGCGGAGACGCTCGTCTCGCCCGGCGTGTTGGTCGTCGATCCCGGCCAGGCACCGCGGCAGCGCGAGGCCGTGGTGCTGGCGGCCCGGCGCTACGCCACCTTCTGGAACACCGGCGACCCGGCCTATGCGCGGGCGGCGCTGTCCGACGACTTCATCGACGAGACGCTGCCGCCCGGCCGTGTGCAAGGTCCGGCCGGACCACTCCTCGCCTCGGAGGGTTTTCGCAAGGCGGTCCCGGACCTCACCTGCGATGTCGAGCAGATGATCGTGGCGGGCGACCGGGCCGTGCTGCACCTGCGCCTGCGCGGCCATTTCACCGGCACGTTCGAGGGACGCCAGGGCCGGGGGGAGCCGGTCGTGTTCATAGCCACCGACATCTACCGCGTCGTCGACGGGCGCATCGCCGCCAACTGGCACATCGAGGACAACCTCACCCTTCTGCGCCAACTCGGCACCGTCCCGTCCCCGTAGGCCCTCGGTTTACCGCGACAGCACCGCCCGCCATCCGGAAACCCGCCATGCCCGTCTCCCGCCGTGCCGTCGTCACGAGCCTCGCCCTCTGCGTCACAGCTGGGGCATTCTCGCTGCAAGGCCGCAGTCATGCCATCGCAGGCGAGGATCCCCGCCTGATGACGGCGATGACCCTCGACACCCCCTCGACCGGGGTCAGCATCGCCCCCGACGGGCGCCGCTTCCTGGTGCTGGCGCGCCTGGACGGTTCGACCGGTCCGCAGGTCGTGGAGTGGAGGGACGGCATCCTCGTCCCCTATCCGGATGCGGCCTGGAACGGCTGGACCAAGGGCCGGGACCCGGCAAAGGCCTTCGTGCGCGTCAACGCCCAGCGGATCGGTCCCGACGGGGCCCTGTGGTTGGTCGATACCGGCGCCCCCGGCATCGGAAACCCCGTCCTGCCCGGTGGCCCGAAGCTCATCCGCATCGACCTCGCGACGAACCAAACCACACGCGTCTATCCGCTGGGCCCGGTGACGAAGACGGACAGCTTCGTCGACGATGTCCGTTTCAACGCCGGCCATGCCTATCTCACCGATGCCGGCGCGCCCGGTCTGATCGTACTGGACCTCGCATTGGGCCAGGCACGACGCGTCCTAGACGGCGATCCATCGACCGTGAGCGACCGGGCGGTCTCGGCTGAAGGTCGACAGATGCACGGCCCGGACGGCAAGCCGCTCCACATCCATGCCGATCAGATCGAGGTCTCCCCCGACGGGCGCTGGGTCTACTACCAGCCGAGTTCCGGCCGGATGTCGCGCATCGAAGCCCGCCACCTAGACGACCCGGGGATGGACGCGGCGAGCCTCGCTGCCCACGTCGTGCGCTTCGCCGACACACCCTCGACCGGCGGCACCGCCATCGATGCCGAGGGCAACATCTACGTCAGCGACACCGACCAACTCTCCGTGCTGAGGCTCACGCCCGACGGAACCCGCACGACCGTGGTGCGGGACCCGCGCCTCGTCTGGGTCGATGCGATGTGGATCGACGGGGGCGGTCGCCTGTGGATGCCGGCGGCGCAGCTGAATCGTATGGCCCCCTTCAACGACGGAGCCGACAGGGTGGAGAGGCCACTCGCGGTGTTCACCCTCGACATCGGTGCCAAGCCTGCCCCCAACGACCATCGCTGATCCGCTGCCGCGACCGGGCCTGGCACGACGCTATCGGCGCAGCAGGACGCGTCGTCGGTGCCACTGCACATCCTTCGGGCGCGGGCGAAGCACCGAACCCCTCCTTTCCGACCACATGGAGTTATCGATGATAGATGTTTCGGGCACGCGCGGTGCGGTCCTCGAAGATCCCCGGACCAACAGGGGGACGGCGTTCACCCTTGAGGAGCGTCGCCACTTGGGGATCGAGGGCCTACTACCGCCGGCCGTCGAGACCCTCGACCGTCAGTTGGAGCGCGTGCTCGGGCACCTCGACGCGAAGCCGACGGACCTTGAGCGATACGTCTACCTGATCGGCCTGGCCGACCGGAACGAGACCCTGTTCTACAAGACCCTGATGTCGGACCCCGCTCGGTTCGTGCCCGTCGTCTATGACCCCACGGTCGCGGATGCTTGCCTCGCTTTCGGTCACATCTACCGCCGGTCCCGGGGGCTCTACGTCTCCCTCGAACACAAGGGGCGGGTCGCCGAGGTTCTGCGCAACTGGCCGGTGAGGGACGTCACCTTCCTGTGCGTGTCCACCGGGCAACGCATCCTCGGGCTCGGCGACATCGGCGCCAACGGCATGGGCATCCCCATCGGGAAGCTGCAACTCTATACCGCCTGCGCCGCCGTCCCGCCGGAAGGTCTCCTGCCGGTCCTCCTCGACGTCGGCACGACCAACGCCGCGCTTCGGGCCGACCCGCTCTATCTCGGCCTGCGCCGCGAGCCGCCCCCGACCGAAGAACTCGACGCCTTCGTCGAGGAGTTCGTCCAGGCGGTCCAGGAAGTGTTTCCCGGCTGTTGCATCCACTTCGAGGACTGGAAGGGGACTGACGCCATCCGGCTGTTGGCGCGGTACCGCGATAAGGTGCTCTGCTACAACGACGACATCCAGGGCACCGCCAGCGTCACCATCGCCGGCCTGACGACCGCGCTGCAGATTAAGGACGAACGCCTGAAGGACCAGAGGCTGCTCTTCCTGGGGGCAGGCTCGGCCGGCATCGGCATCGCCGACATGATCGTGTCGGCCATGCGCCTGGAGGGCCTGTCGGAGGAGGAAGCGCGCGCCCGCATCTCGCTGTTCGATGTCGACGGCCTCATCGAACCATCACGCAAGGACCTATCGGCGGAGCAGGCCGCCTATGCCCACGATGCCGGGCCGTCCGACGATCTCGTCTCCACCATCCGATGCCTGAAGCCGACGGTCCTGATCGGGGTGTCGACGACGGGAGGGGCCTTCACCCGCGAGGTCGTCGAGGCGATGAGCGCGCTGAACGAACGGCCCATCATCTTCCCGCTCTCGAACCCGACCGACAAGTGCGAGGTTTCTGCCACCGACGCCTATGCCTGGTCGAAGGGCAAGGTGCTCTACGCGGCCGGCGTCCAATTCCCGGACGTCGAGCTCGACGGGCAGACCTACCATCCAGGTCAGGCGAATAACTTCTACATCTTCCCGGCCATCGGCCTCGCGGTCTACGCGACGAAGCCGAAGCGCATCACGGACGCGATGTTCATCGCCGCGGCGAGGGCCAGCGCCGATCAGGTCGGTCCGGACCTCAGGGGCAAGGGCATGCTGTTCCCGAGCCAGGCCAATATCCTGGAGACCGAGATCACGACGGCTGCGCGGGTCGCTGAGCACATCTTCGACCACGGCGAGGCCGGGGTGGAACGGCCGGACGACATCCGCGCATGGCTGGAAGCCCTGACCTACGCACCGGCCTACCCGGCCCCGTCGCGATGAGCGCGCCGTATACGGGGCGGGATCGCACCGGTCCCGTGACCGCTTCCTCAGGCCAAACGGGAGGTCAAGCGTGAAGATCGAAACAGTGCAAACCGGCGAGCATGCCGGATGCCCGACCATTCGCGAGCTTCCCATCGGGATCGACGCTACGGGCGAGCGCCACGAGACGGATTCGATGGGCGGCGTCGATGTCCCGGCGGACCGCTACTGGGGCGCCCAAACCCAGCGGTCGCTGCAACATTTCGCCATCGGCGACGACCGCATGCCCAAGAGGGTCTACCACGCCTACGGAACGGTGAAGAAAGCGGCGGCCTTGGTCAACGCGGCCGCCGGACGCCTGGCGTCGTGGAAGGCGGAGGCCATCGTACGGGCCGCCGACGAGACGGCATCCGGGGCGCTGGACGGTCATTACCCGCTCTACGTCTGGCAGACGGGGTCCGGGACGCAGTCCAACATGAACGTCAACGAGGTGCTCTCGAATCGTGCCATCCAGCTTCTCGGAGGCCGCCTCGGCTCGAAGGCTCCGGTGCATCCCAACGACGACGTCAACATGGGGCAGTCGTCGAACGACACCTTCCCGACCGCGATGCACATCGCGACGGTCCTGGAGCTCGACGAAGTCCTGCTGCCGGCGGCGGACCGGCTCGCCGCGGCCATCGAGGCCAAGGCGAGCGGCTGGATGGACGTGGTCAAGACCGGCCGGACCCACCTTCAGGACGCCACGCCCCTGACCGTCGGCCAGGAATGGTCGGGCTACGCCCATCAGATCCGTCGGGCTATCGACGGCGTGGTGGCGTCCCGCGCCGGCCTCTACGAGCTCGCGGCGGGCGGGACCGCGGTCGGGACGGGCCTCAACGCACCAACCGGGTTCGGCCGCGACATCGCCGCCAAGATCGCCGAACTCACGGGCAAGCCCTTCGTGACCGCGCCCAACAAGTTCGCCGCGCAGGGCGGGCTGGATGCGATGGTGGCGGCCATGGCGAGCGTGCGTGGCCTCGCGGTCGTCCTGATGAAGGTCGCCAACGACATGCGCTGGCTTGCCTCCGGACCGCGCTGCGGCCTCGGGGAGCTGATCCTACCGGCCAACGAGCCCGGTTCGTCGATCATGCCGGGGAAGGTCAATCCAACTCAGTGCGAGGCCATGGTGATGGTCTGCATCCAGGTGGTCGGCGAGGACAACGCGGTGGCCTTTGCCGGCAGCCAGGGCAACTTCGAGCTGAACGCGATGCGGCCGATCATCATCAACAACACGCTTCACTCGATACGGGTTCTTGGCGACGCCTGCGAGAAGTTCAGGACCTACTCGGTCGAGGGAACCACACTCGACCGGAAGCGCATCGACGCCATGGTCGAACGTTCGTTGATGCTGGTGACCGCCCTGGCGCCGGTCGTTGGCTACGACCGAGCCTCGAAGATCGCACATAGGGCCAACGACGAGGGCACCACCTTGCGTCAGGCCGCGATCAAGGAAGGGGTCGCCGAGGGCGAATTCGACCGGATCGTGGTTCCCCGAGCCATGACCGGTTCCGGTTTAAGCGGCAGCTGAGGCTTCGAACCTGTACATCCGGATCATACCCCACGGCACTACCTCGGCCCTGGTCGCCGGCCTACGGATGCTCAGAGACAATGCGATGTGAACCGATTTCAGCGGAAGGCTCCGAATGTTGGCCGCGCAGATCGACCGCCGCGTCTTTTTCCAAGGACGTACGTACGTCCCGCGTTTAACATCCGGTCGAAGTCTTCACCCTACTCGCATGTGCCGAACCACCCCGAGCAATCATTGCTAAGGAGGGATCATGTCAGACTCGACAAAGACCGGACGTTTCGACCTAAGGGCTATCGCGGCCGCGCTCCCCGAGACGGCGCAGACGCTTCTCGTCGACACCTATCTGACTGACCACGAGGCGGCGAGCGCTCGGGTTTTCCGCGTCTATCGCCCCACGCCGCCGCATTACCATGCGACCTGCGACGAATACCTTTACGTGCTGTCGGGGCGCGGCACGTTTTGGATGCGGGATGCCGCAACGGAGGCAGAGTTCGGGCCGGGAGAACTCCTGTTCTTCGAACGCGGTACCGTTCACGCCCTGCCGACGATCATCAAGGAACCTGTGGTTTTCCTCTCGGTCGATACGCCGCGTCGCGCACCGTCCGATATCGTCTTCGTCGATCCGGCCGACGGGTCGCCCGAGACCTTCATGGCCCGCAACGCTCCGACGTTATGAGCGCCCTTTCATATCCGGTGAGCGGCTTCAGGCGCGCGATCCGATAAACAGTATGCGGCCCATATCGAACGTCCGCAGATATCGGCGGTCATGTCTTCGGTGGATCGTGAGCGGTCTCAGAGGCTATGTCTGCTTGATAAATCTGCTGCCCGGAAGCGGACTGGCAGAATTCCGCCCATTCCGGTCGTAGAGCGGACGGACAGCTCCCGACCCAACTTCGCCGTTGAACGTATTCTACCGGGAGCCTGAAAGCGGACGTCACGCCCTGGCAATGCCAGGCAGGGTCGCCAAGGAATCCGCGAGCGTATCGACCAGCATGCGGATGCCTTTGATGCGGGTGCGACCGGGCACGACCAAAAGCGAAAGGGGGAGCCGACGGCAGCGGCGGGAACGGCAAGGATGGTCATGGGATGGCTCCACTCGGATGAAGGGAGCCAAGATCGTCCGCCCAGGCCGGGCGACGCTCAATCAGCGCAGGGCGCTCGTCTCAATCCGCAAACCTAGAAGCTGCCACCCATCCCGCGAAAGCGGGTTCGTTCATCCACCCATATCGGCCGTCGGTTTTTGATTCACTAGGCGACCCGCAATTGGAGATTCTCAGCTTCCGCAAAGGGGCGTGTCCATGCTGTTCATTACATCCGCTCGAGGCAGAGCCTAGTCAGAAAGAACACACGGACCACGATCTGCCGGAGCATCAGCGGCGACGCCATCGAACCTTGTTCCAGCGTCGAGCTATAGGCAAATTTCTCGGCTGTCCATAATCCTGACAACGTACTCCGCGGTGACAGCGCAAGATATAGTGCTATCTGATAATATATATAAATAATTACATCTGTTATTAGTCAATTTCAATATCAACCCTAACAACATTTCTCATATAGGAAAGAAAAATTGCCGAATTATCCCGACTGTTGACGGGCACGCAGAAATATTACACTCTGAAGAACTTGCGAGATCTCCGAAGTTTGCCGAGGCAATCTATGGAGCAGAACACCTTAGAACAAAGAAAAAACGGCGAGAGCCTTTCGGCCTCGCCGTTGGAGTTGGAGTGGTCAAGAAGCTCGCGAGCGGTCGACCCAAGAGCTAAACGACCCCTGTCGCGAGATGAAAGATAGGTATTCAGATGAAAGAGTCAATCAGAATCGAATAATTTAAGTTCATAGCGAAAATATTTGTTCGATACGTGCGATTGCGTATATTATTCTTGAGCCGAATTAACCGGGCCTGAGAGCGCTTATCTATTGATATTAAGCTATTTTTATGGTGATATGTTTTCTTGTTGCACTTATGAAAAACTTATTGTGCTTGATTTAAAATATGTCTACTGATGATAACTCCTGTTGTGGCCTGCATCAATGTAGGTGCGTAGCAGGGTTGGTGGTTTGCGGTCCGCGCAGCCGATCACTGGCAACGACCAGACCTAAACCAGAGACGTGATTTAGGACGGCGTGACCCTGCGCGGTGTCTTGATCCAGGTTCGGAGGAACCCATGAAAGCGGTACATCTTCTCGCACTCGGCGCGAGTGTCGCGACGTTTGCCATGCCGGCATCGGCGAACGACGATCTGATGAAGCACCTGGCGAACCCCGCCGAGCAGGTTCTTCAGACGGTCGACTACGCCAACACGCGCTATTCCAAGCTCGACCAGATCAACGCCGGAAACGTCAAGAACCTCCAGGTCGCCTGGACCTTCTCGACCGGCGTGCTGCGCGGCCACGAGGGCTCGCCGCTCGTGGTGGGCAACATGATGTACGTCCACACCCCGTTCCCGAACATCGTCTACGCGCTCGACCTCGACCACGAGGCCAAGATCGTGTGGAAGTACGAGCCCAAGCAGGACCCGTCGGTGATCCCGGTGATGTGCTGTGACACGGTCAACCGGGGCCTGGCCTACTCCGACAACGCCATCATCCTGCACCAGGCCGACACCACGGTCGTGTCGCTCGACGCCAAGACCGGCAAGGTCAACTGGTCGGTGGTGAACGGCGACCCGAAGAAGGGCGAGACCAACACCGCCACGGTTCTGCCGGTGAAGGACAAGATCATCGTCGGCGTCTCCGGCGGTGAGTTCGGTGTGCAGGCCCACGTCACGGCTTACGACGCCAAGACCGGCAAGAAGGTCTGGCGCGGCTACTCGGTTGGCCCGGACGACCAGATCCTGGTCGACCCGGAGAAGACCACCTACCTCGGAAAGCCGGTCGGCAAGGATTCTTCGCTGAAGACCTGGGAAGGCGACCAGTGGAAGACCGGCGGTGGCAGCACCTGGGGCTGGTACTCCTACGACCCGAAGCTCGACCTGATGTACTACGGCTCGGGCAACCCCTCGACCTGGAACCCCAAGCAGCGTCCGGGCGACAACCGCTGGTCGATGACCATCTGGGCGCGTAACCCCGACACGGGTATGGCCAAGTGGGTGTACCAGATGACCCCGCATGACGAGTGGGACTTCGACGGCATCAACGAGATGATCCTCACGGATCAGAAGGTCGGCGGCAAGGAGACCCCGCTGCTGACCCACTTCGACCGCAACGGCTTCGGCTACACCCTGAACCGCGCCACCGGCGAACTCCTCGTCGCCGAGAAGTTCGACCCGGTCGTCAACTGGGCCTCCAAGGTCGATATGGACAAGGGGTCCAAGACCTACGGCCGGCCCCTGGTCGTGTCGAAGTACTCCACCGAGCAGAACGGTGAAGATACTAACTCCAAGGGTATCTGCCCGGCGGCCCTCGGCACCAAGGACCAGCAGCCTGCTGCGTTCTCGCCGAAGACCAACCTATTCTACGTGCCCACCAACCACGTCTGCATGGACTACGAGCCGTTCCGGGTGACCTACACCCCGGGCCAGCCCTACGTCGGTGCGACCCTATCGATGTACCCCGCGCCGAACAGCCATGGCGGCATGGGTAACTTCATCGCCTGGGACAACATCGAGGGTAAGATCAAGTGGTCGAACGCCGAGCAGTTCTCGGTCTGGTCGGGCGCTCTCGCTACCGCCGGCGACGTGGTCTTCTACGGCACGCTGGAAGGCTACCTGAAGGCCGTCGACGCCAAATCGGGTAAGGAACTGTACAAGTTCAAGACCCCGTCGGGCATCATCGGCAACGTGATGACCTACCAGCACAAGGGCAAGCAGTACGTCGGCATCCTGTCGGGTGTCGGTGGCTGGGCCGGCATCGGCCTCGCGGCCGGCCTGACCGACCCGAACGCCGGCCTCGGCGCGGTGGGTGGTTACGCCGCCCTGTCGAGCTACACCAACCTCGGTGGCCAGCTCACCGTATTCGCCCTGCCGAACTAATCGGTCGCACGAAGCGGCTTGAAATGAGTGCCGGCGCGGATTTCCGCGCCGGCATTCTGCGCTTATGGCTCGGGTTCTCATGATAAAATCAGCGTTCTGCCTGTGCGCTACACTTTGGACAATAAATGGTCCGGCCTCTGCAGCACAAATCAATCAGGAGGCCTTTGGCTGTAAAGCGTTGCATTATGCTCAGGATCTGACGGCGTTACAGCACGGTGGCGATAAGAGTGTGTTGCGAACGCGGCTCGGGAAGTATCTGCGCGCCGGAGAGTGCCGCATGTGGGCAACGGGTGAGGAGGTCACCATCGAGGATGAGAATGATGGCCTCGTATGCATCGCGGTTAAGGGCGCCAGCCATACTTGTTATTGGTCAAAATATATAATCTTAAATAAATTATAATCTAGAGTTGCATTGTCGTTTATCTCTTCGAGAATGAATGTGGTCCGAGATCGCTGTCGGATAGAATTTATCATTACTTATTATCCGCTCTCAATTAATAGCTCGCTGACTATATCGAATTTGAAGTTCCCGCCGCACTTCTTCCTTTACTTCTTCTCGGACAGCATTGCTTTCGATCTTTTGAAGCAGGCTTTCTCTTGTGTGACCCTTGAAGGGCCGGGCAGACTGCCACCGGCGCCGTACCATTCCGCTGATTGACTCAGTCAACATATCGCCCCCCTTGTGGGCGAGCCTGATCTAGATCGAGGAAGGCGACCCCGCCTGAGGGGAGCGGAACCGCCTCCGCGGATTGATCAGGCCCCACGCGTTGGTACAATGGTAAAATTACTGCACGATTGGCCGCCCGGCCTACCGAAGAAGGCTAGCACGAACACGTAAGTGCCGGCGGCCGGTATGCCAGCGATGCATGTGGGCGCATGCGGTTCACGCGGTAGTAGTGACGCCTCCACCTTTCGATCACTTCTCGTGCGAACCTCGTTTCGCGTTAGCAGCAGGCCCCGCAGCCGCGCCGGCACACATCCACTGCCTCACTGGCATACCGTGCTCCATAAAAAACCGACAGACCGGCTTGCCAGATTTTCCCGGGTAGATTAGGCAATAGCCTGCGTAAGCGTGACTCGACTCGGCACGACTCTCCGTTTCGAAGGCTCAGGCGCGACGACGTCTTGAACTCGCAGACTGTGACTCAATCTGACCTAAGGATATCTCTCGATGACCTATCGCCTACCTTCCGCCCTGTTTGCCACCGTCCTCGCCATCGGTGTCGTCGCCCCGGCGTTCGCCGCACCCGCCACCGTTGCGGCGTTCGATCCCGACAAGGACGGCACCATCGACCTCAAGGAGGCCCAGGCCGCCGCGTCCATGAAGTTCGACATGCTCGACCCCGACAAGGACGGCACCCTCGACGCCAAGGAGCTTACCGGCTTGATGACGGCCGCCGAGATGAAGGCCGCCGACCCAGATAGCGACGGCACCCTGGACAAGAAGGAATACCTCGCCGTGGTGGCCGCGCGCTTCAAGGCCGCAGACCCGGATGCCGAGGGCACCATCGACGCCAAGGAGCTCTCCTCGCCCGCCGGCGCTTCCCTCGCGATGTTGCTGAAGTAGGGTCGCCTCACGGGGCGGCCGCCACTCAAGGAGATCCGTATGCGGATCAACCTTGTTCTGCCGGCCACCTCGTGATGTTGACAAGCACCGGGCCTGACCAGGCTACACCGAGATCGGGCGGATCCCGACGCTGAGGTATCGCAGAGTCGTCGGCACGTTTTCCGCGATGCGGGTCAAGCTCGGCGCGGGCAGTCGCGCCGACCTCATCCAAATCGTGATGAAGCAGCCCGGTGCCGGGTGAGGATCAGCGCGGGACGAAGATTCCGGGGATGATCCGACCCCTTTGACCAAACAGCTCCTGGGCCTTCGTGCAACTCGCCGGCACGTCCTTCGCATAGGCCGCGAGGTAACCGCGCGCTTGCAACATCAGAGCGTCCCGGTCGATCTCGGCGGGATCGACCCCCATCGACTGGACCGCCCCCTTAAAGCGCTCCACGTCCGTTTTCAGCATGCTGCAGTTGACATTTACGAAGCCGACGAGGCCTGCGAGCTTGGCCGCGTTGCGCTTCTTGGCCGGGATGTCGGCCGACTCCTGACCATATGCAGACGGACCAGCTGCAGCGAGCAGCGCCGCCAAGCAGAGAGCGCAATACCGCATAGATATGTCCTTTTGTCGAATTACTAATCGATGCAATGCGCAGCGAATAGGGCCCTAGTACGCTCCATCGAACGATACTCCGCTATGCTCGCCGGATTGCGCAGTTCAGGCCCTTCTGGAAGTCGCCCTACTACGCCCGTCCCAGGCTCGAAGACGAAGGGGCGCGGACCGGTAAAGGTGCCCATACGGTTGCGGACATCGACGCTTCCGCACATTATACCGCCGCGGCCCGTCCGCAGGCTGCTCACCCGTGCGTCGGCGCTGCCGAGCCGCCGCCCGATCGCCGCGGTGGCGGCGCGGCTGGTTTCAAGGTCGGGCGCCTCGCCGTCTGCCACGGCGCCTTGCGCTTGAGCAACCCCGGCGGCAAGCGCTAGCACGGCCAAAAGCCGGGTTGAAACGCGCGCAAGCCGCATCGCAGACGGCGCGATCGCGCTCACGCGCTGAGCCGGCAACGGCCGCCCAGGTTCTTATAGCGGACGCTGCGGAGGCCCGCCTCGAACCAGTGAGTGCCCCGCCGATTGGCTTTGTAACCATAGAGCTTGATCCGCATCCCGTCCTCCGGGGCCCGAATCACGGCCGGCTCTTCCGTGCCGTCGAACGCCCTTTCCGGCGACGGCACGCCTTGGTCACCGAACTCGGCCTGTGAACCGTCCTGCTCCCGCTGGAAGACCAGCGCGTAACTGGGTGGGCTACGCTCACCTATGATCCTATAGTGGAAGCCCACCAGAGGCGTGCGGTCAGCAAAGTTGGTGAAGGCGCAGAAGAGTGTTGGTCCCGCAACCCGCGGAGCCCCAACCGCCTCCGGCGGGGGCGCTGCCGCGATCCGGGGCGCGCTCAGCTGCATGAACATGACGCCTCCCAGGACTACAAGCGTTGCAGCACCCGCGAATAGGCCGGTTATGATCCGCGCCAACGGGAATAATGCCCAACGGCGACTGTTATGGTTAATCGCTGGATGGTTGCGCATGCAGCGACAAGCAGGTGCGAACCATATCGCTCAAGGTTAAGCTTCGAGTGTCGCCTGTATTGGCCGTCTCCTCAAGGCAACGCATAAAATACTCGCGGGTCAGCTCTGGCGAGAGCGTCGTCATCGCCTTTCCCATGCGGTTGGTGAAGTCGATCTTGTCGGTCATCGTGGCCCGCGGCCACAGCGAGGCGAGATCGTCCATCTTCAAGCGTGCCCAAGCAAGGTCAGTCGCAAAGACAAAAAAAGTTAATAAGGCAATCATAAACCTGAGCATCGACGGCTTATCTCCATGTAAAATCTGATTTACGGTAAGTCGATATGGATGTCCAGAATCCATTGGTATTTACCTTGGAAATTTCTATATGCGATCTACGATAAAGGATTTAGTTCCTGCGGAAAAATTAAGCTAGACATGCTAATATTTTGGATATAGGGCAAGACTGCGTTATGCAAATCAATAGCGTACCAATCAAAAGATCTTAATCTGACATAAAAGTAAATCTTTACTTTCGAATTTGCGTTATATTCGTCCGAGCATCAGTAGTAGGTGCGCCCCCCGTCGCCATCCCGCCGAACGTCCGATTTCTAGGCATTGCTTCTGTTGGGCAGACCGGTGGCAAACCACCCACCTCGGTCGAAGAGCGGACGGGCGGATCCCGAACAACCTCGTCATAACCAACAAACAGAATCATCCCCAAAAGCAGAACTTCACCGATTTCGTTGAGAAATTTGGGATGCGGTCGGAGCAGCATTTGCAGGAACGTCGAGAAGATCTGCAGTCGTTCCCCATTGTTTCGGGCGGCGGCTAGCCAAGTCCCGGCGCGGTATCGCTTCCGGTAGTAGGCGAACTGCAGTACCCTTATCAGCGGAGGTCCGTCACGCCCTGCGCGATCGCGACCCGGAGAAGTTCCGCGAGCGATCGGACGCCGAGCTTGCGCCGGAGGTTGGAGCAGGCGCCGATCACCGTACGGTAGCTCACCGACAGCGTGTCGGCGACATCCTGATACGAACGGCCCCGGCTCAGGAGCGACAGGATCTGTAATTCACGGGCGTTGAGATCGGCCAAGGGCGAGCGTCGCGCGGCCGTCGTCAGCATCGCCACCGCCGTGGCGAGGTCGTGTTCGAGATAGCCATAGCCCGCGTGGACCGCCGCGAAGGCGTCGAGGAAGGTGGCGCTCGGCACGTCCTTGCGCACGTATCCGAGCGCCCCACTCTCCAGGGCGCGGGCGACGATCACCGGATCGGCATGCATGCTGAACGCAAGGATGCGCGCGTGATGTTCCAGCGCACGGATCCGCCGGATCAGCGACAGGCCGGCGAGCCCGCTCTCGCGAAAGGTGAGGTCGCAGACCACGGTCGCCGGCCTGTGACGGTGGAAGAACCGATAGGCGCTGACCACGTCGGACGCCTCGTGCACCGTGCCGATGCAGGCCGACTCCATCAGCGTGCGGAACCCCCGAAGCACCACGGGATGGTCGTCGACGACGAGAACCTCGTTCGTCATTGCGGCGACCCGGCCGGTTCCGCCCGCGCCGCGCCACCCTGTGCGCCGTAGCTTTCCGTCAGCCGCGCCAACGCGGTCGGCGCATCCAGGCCTTGCTGCCGGGTGTTGAAATAGTGCTGGCACATCTCGCCGTAGAGCTGCCGGCGATGGCTCGCGCCGGCGATGCCGGAAAAACCATCGACCAGATCGGCATAGTCCTGGGGCATTTCCGCCGCGGCGAGCATCTGGCCGAGCTGCACGGTGCGATTCGCGATCATGCGCGGATCCTCGATAAAGGCGCTTCTCGCACGGGCGAGGCTCGCGCGCAGCCGGGCGCTGCGCGGGTCGGCCTCGGGCAGCAGCGTCCCGGCCTCGCGGCTTGCGATCCAGCGGGCCGGATCCATCGCCTCGGTCTGCGAGAGCCAGATCGGCACGTCGACCGCGTTGGTCCGCGCGACCACGGCCGGCTCCGCGCCGGACCCGTCCACCCCATCGCCGCAGGCCGAGAGCGCGAGCGCCACGGAAAGGGCGGCGAAGGCCGCGTGCGTGGGATGCCTCAATGCCCGGCGCCCGGCTCGACCTTCGCTTTCAGGCCTTTCAGGCCGGCGGCGAAGAAGGCATCCATCGCCGTGCGGCCGGCCGCGTCCGAGAGGTCGTCGGGCGGCTCGTTGCCGGTGTCGCCGCGGTAGAACCGGCCGCTCCACGTCACCTTCGCGCCTTCACCCTCGGGCGCGACGCTCAGCGTCGCCGAGTAGGACGAGACCGGGAGCGCTTTCACCTCGGGATCGGACATCCGGTAGGAATACTTGAAGGCGCTGCCGTTCCATTCGTCCAGCGACTCGACCAACCTGGCGCCGTTGGGAAAGGTCAGCGTCCGCTTGCCCTCGGCCTCGCCGGGCTTGCCGCCGGCGACGCCCTCGCTCGCCTTCAGAGCCGGGTTCCAACCGGCGATCTTCCCGAAATCGCCGGCCACCTTCCAAACCGCCTCGGGCTTGGCCGCGATGGTGATCGACTGGTTGACCTTCTGCGGCGTCGGGCCGTGGGCGAGCGCCTGCGTCGCAACGAGTGCAAGCAGGGCGGGGGCGAGGGCGTGATGCATCATGATGTCGTGTTCCAGTGGGGACGAAGCCGGGCGGGCCGGACGAGGGCTCGGCGGAGGGTGGGACCTGCGAAGGCCGCGAGCAGCAAAGCGAGGGCGCCGGCCCCGAGGAGCGGTTTCGGATCGAGCCGGCCCGGCAACGGGCGCGGGGTCGCGACCGCCATGAGCGGGGCGGCGAGGCTGGCCGGCCCGTCGAGATGGGCGTAGGCGAGCCCGGTCTCGCCCGCGAGGCGCTTGAGATACGGTTCGCGCACGGAGGAGAGGTGCTCCTCGCCGGTGGCCGCGTTGGCGCCGAAGGGGGCGTTGCGCGGGTTGTAGCCCTCGCGGCTCTCGGCATCGGCCGGCGGCGGACCGAAGCGGTTCTCCTGCTGCACGTCGCCGGCACCGTAGAAGCCGATCTCGCGCCCGCGGTCGTTGAACTTCGGGATCGGAGATAGGCCATAGCCGCCGACGCCGGCGATCAGGCCGCGCACGGCGCCCGGCTTGCCCTCGAAGGCCGGGCCGCCGCCGGCGGGCAGCGGCGGCGCCTCCTGCCCGTCGGTGAGGAAGACGAGGTCGGTGCCGAGATCGGCAGCGGTCGCGATCGCCCGGTGCAGCCCCGCCGCGATGCGGCTGTCGGCCTCCCAGGCCATGCGCCAGTCGATGGCCGCGATCGCCCCGTCGAGCGGCGCGAAATCGGCGCAGACCTCGATCGGCTCGAACAGCAGGAAGGTCCGCCGCTCGGTGAACAAGCCGAGCGCCACCCGCGAGCCGCAGGGCAGGCCGGCGATTGCTGAGCGGAGCGACGCCTTGGCAGTGTCGAGGCGGCTCGCGGGCGACCCGTCGGCGGCCTTGTCATCGCGGACCGTCATGCTGCCGGTGATGTCGAGGACGGCGAGCATCGCCACGCCGTCTCGGGTGAGCGCCAGCGGCGGGACGACGAGGGTCAGCACCGTGAGTACGAGGGCTCCGGCAAACGCGGAGAAGCGCGGATCGCGCAGGTTCCGGGCCAGATGCGCGTTCACGGGGCACCTCGCGGCTGGCCGGGAATCTCGGTCCAGATCTTCTTCGGCTCGGCCTTCAGATCGTCGCCGCCCTGGCGCTCGATCTCCGGGAAGTCGCGCAGCAGCCGCGAGGCGACGTCGAGATTGTACTTGGCGTCCCAGAAGCCGAACTGCGCCGTCAGCGCCCGGCGGTAATCGGCTCGTGCGAGGGTGACGAGGGGGCCGGCCGGATCCAGATCGCCGCGGGCCAGTCGCGCGAAGGCTTGGCGTAGGCGCGCGTTGGCGAGCCAATAGCGCCCACGCGCCGCCTCCAGGCTGCCGGCGCGTTCCAGAGCCTCGACCAAGGCCTCGGCCTCCTCGGTACGGTCGCGGGTGGCGAAGAACCGCGCCTTGGCCAGGATCAGCCGCGGCGGCGCATCAGGCCCGACGGCGACCTCACGGCCAGCTTCCAGCGCGACGCGGTCGCGGTCGGCCGAGGCGGCGCGCCACGCGGCCCAGGCGAACCCCGAAGCCGCAAGCCCCAGCACTACCGGCAGGGCGACGAGCAGGCCCGGCCGGAGGCGGCGCCAGAGGCCGGACAGGGCGTCGGTCCAACGGGCGGGACGGACGGCCTGCAACGCGACACTTCTCATGCGGCGAGCCTCCGAAGTGCCTCGACCGCGGCAGCGGCCGGAGGCGCGGGTGCCCGGCGCAGGTCTGCCTCCGCGAGCTTGGCGAGCACCAGCAGCGCGATGCCGAGGCCGGCGGCAGTGTAGGCGAACCCCGAAAGATCCTTGCGCGGGCGGGTCTCGGCATAGGGGATCGCTTCGCGCTCGAGGCCCTCGATCTGTCGGATCGCCTCGGCCACGGCTTCCGGCCCCTCCGCCTCGAAGGCGCGGTAGGGCACGCCGAGGCTCTTGAAGAACAGGTCGAGGTGGCGCTCGGGGGCCGCCTGCGGCGTGTCCTCCCCGGCCGGCCGGTCGAGGATCGACGGAGAGTCCTCGGTGCGCAGGAACAGCCAGTAGAGATTCGGGCGGATGCGGGCGAATTCGGCGCGGAGCTGCGCCTGGATCTTCGGGTCGATCACCGCCGCCCCGTCCGAGACCAGCAGGACCACGCGCGAGATCGTGCCGGATTCCGGCCCGAACTGCGACAGCGCCATGCCGAGCCCGCGCGCGACGTTGGTGTAGTCGAGGCCCGGTCGGTCGATAGCGCGGATCGCGGCGCGCACGGCGTCGTGCCGGTCGGTCATCGGCAGCACCAGCATCGGCGCGGTGGAGAAGGCAGCCACCGCGAACTGGTCGTGAGCGCGGGAGCCGACGAATTCGCCGAGCAGGCGCCGCGAGGCCGCGGCCTTGGATTCCTCCCCGCCCGAAGGCTGCCGACCGGCGAAAGTCTCGTTCATGCTGCCCGAGCGGTCGATCAGCATCGAGACCTGTGCGCCGATGCCGATGCGGGTCACCGTCTCCCCACGGCGATACGGGCCGGCGAGCGCCGTCACGAGTCCGGCAAGCGCAAGGATGCCGGCGAGCGTCAGGGCGGTGGCGATCATGCGGGACGGGCCGTCGAGGGGCGCCGCCGACAGGGCCGGGACCGCGCTGCGGCGCTGGCCCGAGACCATGAGAGGCAGTAGCGCCAGCGGCAGCAGCCACAGCACGAGGGGCATCGCGAAACCGTAGCGGGCGGCGGTGTCGACGAGTGACTGGTGCATGTCAGGCCCTCCGCTCGTCGGCCGCGAGCCGGCACAGGGTGTCGTCGAGGGCCGCGAAGGACACGAGCGTGCGGGCACCCGCGGTGTCGCGACCGAAGAAGGCGAGGCGCGAGGCGGCGAAGAACGCCTCCAGCCGGGCGGCCTGGGGGGCGAGTGCCGGATGGCGGGCGAGGAAGGCCGACAGGTCGTCGGCGAGCACCCGGCGCCCGTCGGTGGTATCAATGCCGCGATGGAGCGCGAGCAGGCCGTCGCGATAGGCGGCATCCGCGGCCGCGCCCGTGCCGACGCCCGCCTTCAGGCGGCGCAGCTTCCGCCGCGCCACCGCGAAGCTGCGCACGCGGCGCGGTCGGAATGGCGGCCACGCCCGGTCGCGGGCGAGGATGGCTAGCGTCGCCAAGGTCGCCGCCGCGAAGCCGCCGGAGGCCAGCAGCATCGGCCGGGCGTCGATGGCTCCGCTCGCGCCGTCCGGGCGCATGTAGTCGGCGGGATCGTCCTGGCGGGTGGGCTGCACCTCGCGCAGGGGCGAGATTGTGAAGGACCATCCCGGCACCACGGCCTGCGCGGTGGTGAGGCCTTGCGCGGTCTCGTTCGCCAGCGTGACGGCGAATCCCGGGATCTCCAGCGGGCGCGCATCAAGGGCGGCGTAGAAGTTCTGGTAGGTCAGATTGAGGCGGATGCGCTTGCCCCCGTCCGCGAGCGCGGTCTCGTTCAGGGCGACGCGGCGGAGGTCGAGCCAGTAGGCCAGCGGGCCAGGCTGGGGAAGCGAAGCCGGCTGCACCGAGAATCCGGCATCGACCACGAGATCGACCTGCGCCTGCACGAGGTCGCCGAGGAAGTAGCCGAAGGCGCGGGGGCTGCGCACCTCGATCGCGCGCACCTGCGCAGCGGCGGCGGCGGGAAGGAGCACGGCCAGCGCGAGGCAGAGCCGAAAGTCGAGGCGAAGGCGCATGCTCACGTCGCCAGCAAGTGGCGGCTCAGCGCCTCGGCGTCGAAGCGATCTTCGAGGCGAAAGGGTGGGCGGCCGTAAGCGCCGCTGATGCGGGCGAGCGCGGCGAGGCGCGTCTGCTCGCGCTCGCGCCAACGCCGACGGAGTGCGGGACGCATGAACACCACCCGGCGCCCGGCGCCTTCGAGATCGTCGAGTTCGAGCAGGCCCCAGGCGGGCAGCGCCGCGTCTTCGGCGGAATCGGCAAGCAATACCGGCACCACGTCGTGGAAGGCCAGCGCCTCGAAAAGAGCCGCGATCGCGGCCTCCGGCCAGCGAAAATCGGAAACCACGAAGACGAGCTTCGGGCGGCCGGCGAGTCGACGGGCGCCCTCCAGTAGGCCCTCGGCGCTCCGGCCGCGCGGCTCGGCCTCGGCGAGTTTCGCAACGGCGTCGAGGGCCTGCCCCGGCCGGCGGGTGGCTGAGAGGATCAAGTCGTCGCGCACCGTCTCGTCAGCCGCGATCAGGCCGAATCCGTCGCTGATGCGGGTGGCCGAGGCCGCGAGCCCGCGGCAGAGATCGAGTGCGAGATTCATGCGGGTGCCGGAGCCGCGGAAACGCATCGAGGCGGAGAGATCGACGAGCACCCAGACCTCGACGGCGGTGCGGGTCTCGAATTGGCGGACCCAGGTGTTCTCGAACGGATCGCGGAGCGAAGCGCGCAGGTCGATGCGGCGCGCATCCGGCAGGCGCAGGAACGGCACCTGATCGCGGAAGGTACCGAGGCCTCCGGTGTCCCGGCCGCGATGGGCGCCGGGCCGCAGGCCGCGCGCCCGTCCGCGGGGACGGTAGACGACGTCGGCGGGGAAATCGCTCACGGCGCCGCCACCGTCTCGAACACCG
The DNA here is from genome assembly GCF_008039475.1 of Methylobacterium sp. WL12. Taxonomy (NCBI): domain Bacteria; kingdom Pseudomonadati; phylum Pseudomonadota; class Alphaproteobacteria; order Hyphomicrobiales; family Methylobacteriaceae; genus Methylobacterium; species Methylobacterium sp. WL12. Next base: position 55,796 of record NZ_VRUW01000024.1, read on the forward strand.
CCCGGCACAGCGCCGGGACGATAATCTCCCGCCGCATCTCGTAGACCGGTTCGAGGAAGACACGGTGGGCCATCACCGGCTGGAACACGTCGCGGATGTCCTCGGGCACCAGCCAGTCCCGGCCTTCGAGCCAAGCGCGGACGCGGGCGGCGCGCACGAGGAACGCAACGCCGCGGGGCGAGGCGCCGCCCTGGACGAGGGCGTCCATGTCGAGGCCCGGCAGCCGGATGCCGGCCTCGGCCGGCCGCACCAGCGCCTCCCAAAGGGCGACGACGTAGGCCTCGATCTCCGGCGAGGCTTGGATGCCGTGCTGGATCGCGCGGGCCACGCCGCCGATTGCGGCATGGTCGAGCACGCCCTCGGCAAGGCCCGAGACCAGCGCGTCGGTGTCGTGGAAGCGCGGCTCGAACACGAGGTCGCGCCGCACGCTCGCCTCGCGCGGCGCTTCGAGCCCGATCTCCATGAAGAAGCGGTCGCGGGCGGCGGCGGGCAGCTCGAAGGTCTCCTCCCGCTCGACGCGATTGCGGTCAGCGAAGACCTGGAGATGCGGGAATCGGTAGTCGCGCTCGAAGGCCCGGACACTGCCTTCGGCCATCAGGCGCAGCAACAGCGCGTGGACCTGCGGCCGGGCACGATTGATCTCGTTAAAGAAGAAGATCGACAGGTCGTCGGAGCGGCGCAACACCGGGCCGGGCTCGACCCGCGGGCGGCCGTCATCGGCGAGATAGGTGTGGTAGATGAGGTCGGAGGGCATCATGTCGACGGTGCCCTCGACGCGCTCGTAGGCGCCCCCGAGGGCGCGCGCGGCGGCCCGCAACAGGGTCGTCTTGCCGACGCCGACATCACCCTCCAGCAGCACGTGACCGCGGGCGAAGATCGCGATGGTGATCAGCCGGACGGCGCGCGCCTGCCCGATCACCGCCCGGCCGACCTCGGCTTCGAAGCGGGCGGCGGAATCCCGCCAGTCGGTGAGCATCGCATCGCCGGTGCGGAGCGTATTCATCCAGGGCCCTGAACCGTGTCGCGCTTTTCGTGATCGGCCGCCCGGAAATCCGGACGGCCCTATGTCGTCCAAAGCGATCAGTTCGCCGAGATCTTGGTCACGTCGTATTCGAACTTGCCGGTTTTCTTGGCGTTCTCGACCCGGCGCTTGTTGCGCTCCTCCATCTGCTTGATGGAATCGGCCTGCTTGCTCAATTCCTTCGGATCGTGCTTCGGGTCGTATTTCGAGCCTGCGATCTTGTCGGGGAAGCCGGGCTTGGGCTCCCAGCAATTGCCGGCGGCCTTGCACTTGGTCCCGTCATAGGCCTGCGCCGGCAGGGCCATGCCGGCCGTACCCACGGCGAGGACCGCCGCAACGATGAACATCCGCATGATGGTTTCCTCCGTCTTGTCGAACGTCGGCGGGGCCGCCGCGTCTCGCCGCGCTTCGAGGCACGACAATCGATCCCGAATAGCGCCTCAGTCTTCCAGCGGCTTGCACTGGCCCTTGGCGTCCTTGGGAATGACTTCGCCCTGCTTGTAGGGCGTGTAATTCTTCTTCTGCTCGTCGTTGAGCCAGACCGCATCCTTGACCGGACCGGTGTAGAGGTGCCGGACCCAAGTGATCACCTGCAGCATGTCGTCGGGGGTCAGGTTCTCGTTGTGCGGCCCCATCATGCCGTTGGCGCCGCCGAAGATCGTAGCGAACAGCCCGGTATCCTCGGTGTTCGACGGATAGGTCCAGTAATTGTCGTTGAGGCCCGGGCCGAGCTTGCCCTCGGCCAGATGCCCATGGCAGCCGGAGCACGAGGTCGAAAAGAGGCTCTCGCCGTTGCGCAGGCACGACTTGTCGTCGATGTAGATGTTCTTGCCGGTCTCGAAGAACGTCTTCACGGCCTGCGTGTCGCGGCCGCCCTCCTTGCCCTGCGAGGTGTCGAGCTGCTCCCCCGTGACGGTGTTGCGGAACACGAAGCCGCTCTGCGGCTCGGCCGCCGGTTGTGCCAGCACGGAGAGACTCACCGTCACCGTCGCGAGACCGAGGACCGCAGCCAAAATGCCGTTTCTTGTCTTCATCGGTGTACTCTGACCACTTCACGCATGTCCCGTTCGGGCGAGGCCGAACCCGGAACCTTCGGTTGACGGGACTTCAGTTCGAGACCGGGGAGACCGGCACGCCGTCCTGCTTGAGGATCGCCTCGATCTGCGGACGGGCCTTGGCGATCCCGGCATCGAGGGCCTGCTGCAGGGCCGCATCGTCACGGCGCACGCCCATCGACTGGTCGAAGCTCTGCGGCATCCTCTGCCCGTCGCTGCGCACGGTGTCGTCGGGCACCGGCGTCATGCGGAGCGGCGTGGACGAGGCCTTCACGTAGCGTGCAACCTCGGGGGCGAAGGCGACCGCCACGTCGGCCTTGCCGCTCACGACCTCGCTGACCATCCGGCCCGGATCGATCTGGGTGTACTGGTTGCGCGGCGCGCGGAAGTTCACCAGCGAGTAGAGGTAGGCCATGTCTTCCTCGTAGCGGCCGATATCCTTGAGCATAGCCTCGCCGGGCGTGCCGAACGCGACCACCATGTGATCGACGGATTTCAGGCGCGGATCGGCCCAGGACTTCACGTCGAGGTCCTTGTCGGAGCGCGTCACGAAGACGTAGCCCGAGCGGTAATAAGGCTTGGTGCCGAGCACCCGCGGATCGCCGGTATCGAGGCCGACGACGACGTCGCAGAGCTTCTTGTCCAGCCCGTCGCGGACCAGATAGATCGCGGGCTTCGCAAACCACACGAACTGGGCTTTGCGCCCCATGCCCTCGGCGACGGCGGCGGCGATCCTGTTCTCGAGACCCGAGCCGTCCTTCATCGAGAGCGGCGGCTGGCTCTCGGAGGCGCAGACCCGCAGGATCGAGGGGTCGGCCGGCAAGGCGGCCGGTGCCTTGCCAGGCTCCGACTGGATCGCCTGCGCCTCGGATTCCTGGGCCGAGACCGGTACCGCCGAGAGGGTGGCCAACGCCAGGAAGGCGGCGGAATGGATCGCGAAAAGTCGTCCGCTGTTGCGCGGCATGGGCGTTCGTCCCCGTGGTCGGCTGCGTTTCTTGGGATCGTGCGGACGGTGCATGGCGTGCCCGTCATCCGCGTCGTCGAACTTCGTTCGAAGGTCCCCGCCGGCGCGTGGCCGGCGGGGATGTCGGTCGGTCTTATTGCTTGGCGGCCTGCTGGTACTCGCCGACGTTCGGATCGTCGTAGGGGCCCTTGCCGTTCAGCGAGAACACCATCACGCCGCCGCCCATCTGGGTGTAGTTGGCGAGTTTCTTGAAGGCGCCCACCGCGCCGAGGCCGGCAGTCGGATCCTGCAGGTCGAACACCAGGCCCACGCCCGGCCAGCCGCCGACGCCGTAATAGATGGCGACGTACTGATCACCCTTGTGCGAATACGTGATCGGGTAGCCGATCGCACCCGACGGCAGCTTGAACTTCCAGAGGAGGTCGCCGTTATCGGAGTTGCGCGCCTTGATGTAACCGTCGAGCGTTCCGTAAAACACAAGATCTCCGGCCGTGGCCATCGTACCACCCCAAACCGCGAAGCGCTCCATCTTCTCCCACTGGAACGCGCCGGTAATGGCGTTGTAGCTCTTAATCTGGCCAAGACCCTCGTAGTTCTGCCGATCGCCCTTCGGGCCGGGGTACATGTTCAGCGTAGCACCGACAAAGAACTGACCCGCGCGATAGGGCAGCATGAAGGGCTCCCAATCCATGCAGATGTGGTTGATGCCCATGAAGAAGGCCTTGCGCTCCGGATCGTAGGAGTCGTGGCCCTGATTGTGGTAGCCCATCGCCGAGGGGCAGACGTCCTTGGCGAGATGATCCATCCGAGTGCCGTATTCCGGATCGCGCACCGGCTGGCCGGTCTTGAGATCCACCGACTTGAACACATTGACGGTATCGTCGATCTTGTTGGCCGAGACCAGCGAGCCGTCGGTCCGATCGAGCGTGTAGACGATGCCGTTGCGGTCGGGATGGGTCAGGAGCTTACGGTCCTTACCGTCCTTGTCCTTTTGGTTAGACAGCATCATCACGTTGACGCCGGCATAGTCCCACTCGTCGTGCGGGGTCTTCTGATAGCCGAATTTGGCCTCACCCGTATCGGCGTCGCGGCCGAAAATGGTCATCGTCCACTTGTTGTCGCCGGGGCGCATGGTCTCGTTCCACGGCGCCGGGTTGCCAGTGCCGAAGTAGATCAGGTTGGTCCCCGGGTCGTAGGCGTACCAACCCCAGTTAGTGCCGCCGCCGATCTTCCAGGCGTCGCCCTCCCAGGTCGCGGTGCCGAGGCCCTTCTGGCCATAATGGGCATTCTTGATGTTGAAGTCGTTGGCCAGCAGCAGATCCTGGTCGGGACCGGTAGCGTAGGCGCGCCAGACCTGGGCGCCGGTCTTCACGTCGTAGGCGGTGAGGTAGCCGCGCACGCCGAGTTCGGCGCCGGATGACCCGATGATCACCTTATCCTTTACGACGTAGGGCGCGATCGTCAGCGTCGAGCCGACCTTGATGTCGGAGTTCTCGACCTTCCACACAGTCTCGCCGGTCTCGGCGTTGAGCGCGGCGACATTGCCGTCGAGCAGGGTCTTGAGGATCAGCGCGGGGGTCTTGCCGTCGCCGGGCCAGTAGGCGAGGCCACGATTCACGAGATCGCAGCAGGCGACCGCGCGGGCGGCCGGGTTCTGCTTCGGCTTGTCCTGCCACAGGATGTGGCCTGGATCGTCGAGGCCCAGCGCGAAGGTGTTGTTCGGGAAAGAGGTATGGACGTACATTTTGCCGTCGACGACGACCGGCGCGCCCTCGTGGCCGTTGAGCAAGCCGGTGGAGAAGCTCCAGGCCGGCTTCAGCTGCTTGACGTTGTCGCGGTTGACCTGCTTGAGCTTGCTGTAATTGTCCGAGTCGTAGTTCTTGCCGGGCATTACCCAGTTTTCGTCTTTGTTTGCGAGGTCGACGAGCTTGTCATTGGCTGCTGCCATGCTCGCGAAGGCGACCGGCCCGAGGGCGACGATCGCCAGCATTGAAACCGAACCGAGTAGTTTGCTCATTCGTGCGTCTCCTGGCCTAGCCGCCTCGTCTTTCGACCTTGCGGTCATGCGTGGCTATTTGTTGCAAGGTTCCGGAACAGTTATGCCGGACTCCGGCATATCATAAGAAGACGATAAGATTTAGTCGTCTTATGAAGAACTTATTACTGTTCCTTCGCCCTCCATCTATAAGCATTTCGAAGAATGAATGTCTTTGCGCAATCAAACATTTTTTGTCGGGATGATTCGGCAATACTCTGGGATGATGGTTCCGCGACTTCTCAGCGCTTGACCGAATGCCCAGCGGCGTCGCAGGAAAGGCAAATCCCCCGGCTCGAACCGGGCGGAGCGGGAGGTTAGGCCGATGGAGGTGGATGGCCGGCGGTGGCGGTTCAGGCGCGTCGCCGCGCTCCTAGGGGGGCTGTGGCTGGCAGGAGCCGACTTGGCCCCGGAGATCCGGGCGGAATCAGCAGGCGCCGGGTCACGGCTCGCCGCGCTCTATCCGCAGGACGGCCGGCGCGACATGACCGGCGCCGACGTGGCGCGCTTCCCCGGGGCGGGCGTCCTCTATTGCCACCGCCCCGATGGCGTGCCTCAGAAGGCCGCCGCCGCGTGGCTGATCGGCGACCCCTCCGTGGTGGTGCTCAACGCGCACAATTTCCGGAATCGGCGAATGGAAGTCACCCGCGCGATCGCGGACTGCTACTTCCACATCGGCGGACGCAACTACGATTTCGTAGTCGAGAGCTTGCACCTCGGGACAGCTCCTGGTGCCATCGCGCTGCACATCACGGACGACTGGGCGATCCTGCGCCTCGCCGAGCCGGTAGTCGGCGCCACGCCGCAGGCGGTGCCCACAGCCCCCAACCTAAGGGAGGGCGTCGTCGATCTACCCGTCACGATGGTCTCGCCGGGCGGCCACGAGAACTACCGGGGACCCTCGAGCCTGGAGTCCTGCCGCATTCGCCAGATCGATCCGCCGAGCGAGGACGGGATTCGTCGCGCTCGCCACGATTGCAACGACGGCTATGGCGGTTCGGGATCAGGCCTGTTCGACGAGGCTGGACGTCTCGTGGCAATACAGAGCGCGTCACTCTCTATGAATTCGCGGCGGTCCTTCGATCCAGACTTTCACTATGGATCAGCATTTCTTATCGAAGGTCAATTATTGGACGCAATTCAGAAAAAATAGTGCAAAAATATAATCCAAGTATAAAAA
>NZ_VRUW01000250.1:0-457 GCF_008039475.1 Methylobacterium sp. WL12
GTCGTCGGGGAGTGAGCCAGGATCGAGAGCCATATCAACAGCTTACGCCGTCCCGCCCTGCACGCAAGCCCGTTGCCGCCCCCGCGTCAGCCCGCGATACGGGGCCGATCCGTACGCACCGGGGCACGCCAGTCGATGCCTTCCAGCAGCATGGCGAGCTGCGCCGGCGTCAGTGCGGCGGCCGCCCCCGCCGTCGCCGGCCAGACGAAGCGACCCCTCTCCAGGCGCTTGGCGAACAGGCACAGGCCTTGGCCGTCCCACCATAGCACCTTGATCAGGTGCCCCTGCCGCCCACGGAAGACGAAGGCCTGTCCCGAGAACGGGTCGCGCGCGAGGTGATCCTGCACGAGGCTGGCCAAGCCGTCGAAGCCCTTGCGCATGTCGGTGTGGCCGGTCGCCAGCCAGACCCGCGAGCCGGAGGGAACCGGGATCATCGTCCCAGCAACGCCGCGATCAC
>NZ_VRUW01000251.1:0-452 GCF_008039475.1 Methylobacterium sp. WL12
GATGCGGACCTCGCGTCAAGAACGGGCCTGCCTTGGCCGGACATGGTGCCGAGGCCGTTCGCGAGGCGATCGCGCGCACGATCACCACCTTGCCCAAACAACTGCGACGATCTCTGACCTGGGACCAGGGATCGGAGATGAGCCAGCACGCACGCTTGCGGATCGATACGGGCCTCACCGTCTACTTCTGCGATCCGCACAGCCCCTGGCAGCGCGGGACCAACGAGAACACGAACGGGCTGCTACGCCAGTACTTCCCAAAAGGGACCGACCTGAGCGGCCACGACCCGGACGAGCTCGATGCTGTAGCGAGAGCTCTCAACGCGCGCCCTCGCAAGACACTGGGCTGGAAAACGCCGGCCGAAACGCTTGACCGGCTCCTACAAGGGACTCACACATTGCCCGTTGCGACGACCGTGTGAATCCGCCCAATACCTTGCGCTGCGCTACAC
>NZ_VRUW01000252.1:0-449 GCF_008039475.1 Methylobacterium sp. WL12
TCCTACGAGCGGTTGCAGGCGGCGCTGTCGGATCTGTTCGGGCTTACGCTCAGCCAGGGCGGGCTGATGAACCTGCTCCAGCGCGCGCAGAAGCGCTTCCGCTCCGGTCGCGACGAGGCCGTCTCGATCCTGCGCCGTGCCATGGTGGTCGCCTCGGACGAGACCGGCGTGCGCATCGAGGGCAGCAACGCCTACCACTGGGTGTTCCATTCGGCCCAAGCCGTGGTGCACACGGCCTCCCCGACGCGGGGCGCCATCGTGGTGCGGGAGATGATGGACGGCCACCGGCCCGCGGTGTGGATCTCGGACCGCTACACCGCCCAGCAGGGACACGCGGCCGCGCACCAGACCTGCCTCGCCCATCTCGCCCGCGATGTCGCCTACGCCGTCGACACCAGCGACGATCCTGTCCCCTGGCGCCTGCAGCTCTGGCTCCAATCCGTGTTCGC
>NZ_VRUW01000253.1:0-448 GCF_008039475.1 Methylobacterium sp. WL12
CAATAGTATAACTAAAGTTTTTTATGAAGGTGGAATTTTCGTATACTTGCTCTTTGGGGCGGTTTTATCATTCGTAACAATTTATATTCCAGCCAGAATTTTATCGAGTTCGATAGATTTTAAAAAACTACTTGTTGGGATTATGTACATGAATACATTTGTGGCCACCGTTAGTATGGCTATGTTGATATTTGCGCTACCTCTATTCATGTTTGGAGTAGAGCTTCAATACAATGTAATCCAGATTGGCGATAAGCAAGTTATGATTGGAGAGCCTAAAATCGTTTATGGCTACTTGATATTGACCATGCTAGCGATATGGAAGTTGTGGACACTTGTAGTCGGTCCAGCATTTGTCATGAGTTCGGCTGCAATCCTAACAGGTGTTAGTCCCCGCAAGATAATAATCACAAGTTTACTGATAGTATTTTCAGCTCCACTACTGGCC
>NZ_VRUW01000254.1:0-434 GCF_008039475.1 Methylobacterium sp. WL12
ACCAGATTGCAAACTCAACAATACCAGCGATCCACAAAGCGCCGAGCAGGATCATCGCATCGAAAGATATAGACATTGCTGGACTCCCCCCTTCGATTATTGTTGAAGACGTTCTGACAGGGGAACTACGTAGGTGGCAACGAAAATCGTTGTTGCGCTGCGGCGTGCTGGGATTGTCCGGCGCTACCGCCGCCGTTCTTCGTCGGCCACTGCCTCCACTGCCGCAATGGCGTTCTCCAGCTCAGCGATCCGCTTAAGCGTACTGTCGGCCGGCATCGTATCGTACGCGGCCGCCTGCATGATGAGTTCGCGTTGACGGGCCTTGAGGCGGTCCAGCAGGGCTTCGAGCTTGTCCATGGCGCGCTGTAGCGATGCAGGGCCACCTCGACAACATCGAGCCGGTGATCTTCGGAACGATCGTACTGTAGAGGGCG
>NZ_VRUW01000255.1:0-386 GCF_008039475.1 Methylobacterium sp. WL12
CTAGAGCGGCATCCGATCAGGTTGGATCATAAGCGTCGTATCCCGCGGCGGCGAGGTAGTTCCGGCATTCGTCTGGTTTGAAGGCGGCGAAGGCGTTTCGGATGGCATCCCAGAGGTCGGCAACGGTGCGCTTTGCAGCCGATCGGAGCATGGCCTTGAGCTTGGCGAAGGCCATCTCGATGGGGTTGAGATCGGGGCTGTAGGGCGGGAGGTAGAGCAGCCGGCCCCCCACGGCCTCGATGGCCTCGCGCACGCCCCGGACCTTGTGGGCCGGGAGGTTGTCGAGGATGACGGTGTCGCCCTGCCGAAGCGCCGGGGCCAGCGTTTCGACGACGTAGGCACGGAAGCGTTCGCCGTTCGTGGCCCCATCGAGGAGCGCGGTCGCG
>NZ_VRUW01000256.1:0-375 GCF_008039475.1 Methylobacterium sp. WL12
TGGTCATCTTCCGCTGGACGACGGCCGGGCGCAGCAGGCGCTCGGAGCCGTTGTTGGTGGGTTGGACGTGGCCGGGATGGGCGAGGAAGACCAGGAGCTGATCGCGCGCCCGGCCGATCTTGGCTTGCAGATCGCGGGTCAGTTCGCAGCGACTTCGTGTGGCCAGGATGGCGCCGAGTTGGCGATCCAGACTTCGGCGTTTGGCAGCCAGCGTCGAGGCGGCCAGATCGGTGACGCGCTCGGCCAGGGCGAACACGGATTGGAGCCAGAGCTGCAGGCGCCAGGGGACAGGATCGTCGCTGGTGTCGACGGCGTAGGCGACATCGCGGGCGAGATGGGCGAGGCAGGTCTGGTGCGCGGCCGCGTGTCCCTGCT
>NZ_VRUW01000257.1:0-356 GCF_008039475.1 Methylobacterium sp. WL12
TAGAGCGGCATCCGATCAGGCTGAATCAATAGGGTTTACCACTCGGAGCGTGATGTGATTCTCTTGGCGGCTTTTGCAGGAGAGCCGCATGGCATCAGCTCTATCCGTCGATCTGCGCGCGCGTGTCGTGGCCGCCGTCGAGGAAGGCGCGTCGCGCCGTCAGGCGGCCAAGCGGTTCGGCGTGAGCCCGACCAGCGCGATCCGCTGGTACGAGAGCTTCGCGCAAGAGGGGCGGATCGCCCCCAAACCGATGGGCGGGGATCAGCGCTCGCAGAGGATCGAAGCGCAGGCCGACCTGATCGTTTCGACCTACGAGGCCAAGCCCGAGATCTTCCTGCCGGAACTGCAGGAGAAGC
>NZ_VRUW01000258.1:0-306 GCF_008039475.1 Methylobacterium sp. WL12
GGACAGAAGCATCGCCGCCACCGGTGGCGTCCCGCCCGAGCTTCGTTCCACTTGCGCTGCCGGCTCCGCAACCTCCCGTCCGGGACGAGCCGCCCCGCCCCGGCGCCATCGAGATCGAGCTGGCCGGGGGTCATCGGCTTCGGGCCGAGGCGGGCGCGGACGTGGCGCTCCTGCAGGGTGTGATCGCGGCGTTGCTGGGACGATGATCCCGGTTCCCTCCGGCTCGCGGGTCTGGCTGGCGACCGGCCACACCGACATGCGCAAGGGCTTCGACGGCTTGGCCAGCCTCGTGCAGGATCACCTCGC
>NZ_VRUW01000259.1:0-264 GCF_008039475.1 Methylobacterium sp. WL12
ACACCCGGGTCAGCGCGCGCCAGCGGGTCAGCATATAGCGGAACGCCTTGGCCAGATCCGAGGGGCCGGAGAGCTGCGGCAGGATCGTCTCGGCCCAGGTTCTCAAGGCATCGGCCAGCGGGCGGGACCGGTCCTGTCGCCGTCGCTGTCGCTCATCGGGCGGCTGGCCGGCGATCTCGCGTTCGATGGCGTAGAGGGCGCCGATGCGCTCCAGCGCCTCCCCGGCGATGGCCGAGCCGGTCTTGGCGTGCACGTCGAAGAACT